>JAESTD010000160.1 GCA_016763755.1 Mucilaginibacter sp. | reverse complement strand
GACAAAGGAAAATTGGTTACATCTGATAGGATTTACCTATTAATTCCAATACTGTGTTATAGGCCGACTTTTTATCCATACGGGCCATAAGCCATGCAACAAAGCTGAGAGAAAATATGTCGTTATTTTCTGCATCGTTTGCCAAATCTGATACTGCCTGGCGGTAGTTGGCATTAAATACTACATCGGGTTTTAGCAGATACTTTTCAATCAGTTTCAAAAATTCCAGTACGCTTTGCTCTGAAGTTTTGATCAGATACTTGCGGTATCGCCGCCTAAAACTGCTTAATCGAGACATAGCCAGCTCGATATTAGAGAACTGCGCTTGCACCAAAATTTCCATCAGGTTTTTACGGATGGTCCACAACATACCCATTTGCTTTTCATACCAGGCATCGGTGCGGGTGAGTGAGCTAAGTTGTTTCAAGCTTCCCCTGTCATCACATAATGCCAAAAACATGGCCAGGCATATCCTCAGATCTTCAATGTCTTCGGGTTTTGACCGGCTGTTTGCCTTGGATAGTGCTTTCTGTAACAGCGCAATAGCATCATTAGCAAAGCCGGTAAAGTACAGGTTTAGTGCAAAAAGTAATTGATGGCGCAAATAGAACAACGTATGGTAGCGGTCATCTGCAGTCATCAACACCATCATCTCTTTGAGATAGGATGTGCTTTTTGCGAAATCTTTTTGTCGCAAATAAAAGTTAGCCAGATAATACTGGATAGAAATATGATAGAAGAGATAGGACGATTTATATGCCTGGCTCCTCATAAATTGATCAGTACGGTTGATGTAGCGTTCTATCAAACTATAATTACGCTGTATAGATGCATATTCATTTGCTATGAAAAGGATCTGGTAAATAGATTTATAGGTCATCAGCTCCTGCCCGGAAATTTTATATTTCCTGATGGTGGTTATCATCAGGTTTGTAAGGTTAACGATCTTTCCTTTTAAGTGTATTTCTTGCAGTTCTTTTCTCAAAAAGGCGTAAGCCATGTTAAGTTTCGCCTCGCGCAGCATATTGGTTTGGTTGTGCAAAAAGCGGGCGTTTAAAGTCTCCAGTTCTTCGGCACCGGGCAAGTGAGCGTATTGCAGTTTTAACAGCAATAGCTCATTCAATAAATTAAACTGTTCTAAATGCTCAGCCAGTCGCTCAGCCTTATCCAAACATTTGAAGGCTGTTTTCACCACATCGTTTTCTAACAAAAAGCGGCCTACGACTACCAATCGCAGGGCGTCGTAAGTTTCGGAATGGTTGCTCTCAAACGTTTTCTGGGATAAGAACAACAGCAGGCTATCCTGCAACCTTTTACGTAATGCATGGTAGGCGTCATTATTTTTTTTGGAATTATAGAGTTTATTTATCCCTTTTATATCGTCAGTTTCTATTAAATTGAGTAGCTGAATGTTTTTAACATCATCGCGCTTATTTTTTCGCTGTAAAAAATGCCTGAATAGCTTTTTATCATTATTGCTAAACAGGTTTATTAACTCAAGGATTGGATCCATACAGATGTTTTGATGTTCATAAAGATATGATAATCAAAAATTATATCGTCAGTAATTCCAATTATTTGACTTTTGTAGGTCTGCATTATAACTCACATTTGCTTCCATATTAACAAAACACAAACAACATGGAACCGCTACAAAACAAAACAGAAGAAAGATCAATCATCGCAAAATATGGCGATAAAACCAGGAGCCCATTTAAACCAACCGGTGCATTCATTGGCGCTTCATGGTTTGCTTTATTGGTAGGCGTGATAGGCTATTGCATAGGTTTATGGAATGCAACTATGGAATTGAACGAAAAGGGTTATTATTTTACGATTCTCTTATTCGGGCTATTCGCTGTAATATCCGTACAAAAAACTGTAAGGGACAGGGCCGAAGGGCTTGCCGTTACCGATCTTTACTATGGCCTTAGCTGGTTTGCCGCTATCGCTGCAATGGTGCTATTGACAATTGGCCTTTGGAATGCAGACCTTGCCCGTAGCGAAAAGGGCTTTTACGCAATGGCATTTTGTCTCAGCATGTTCTCGTCTATTGCTGTACAAAAGAATACCCGCGACGCTAAATTGTTTGAGGATAAAGAACTGTAACGTAGCGGTTGCCCGCCCCGCAGTGCGTTGGCCACCAAGCCTGCGGGGTTTATTTCAAAAACCTAAATCTTACATAACCAAAGCCCGGTCGGAAATTTCCGTCGGACTTTATTGTTTACTGAAGTGTTTAACCCATGCGGATGTCAAAAAGATAGATTTGAGCCCATCTGAATAAAGGCATTTTCATTAATAAGTCCACTTTTACAGAAGCTAATAAGGTAAGGACCTTCTAACATACCGTACAGCTCAAGCAGATCTTTATCGCAGCCCGTTTTACTTATCACCAGGTTATCGTCATTGATATGGCACACGGTAGCACCAAATTTATCCATCAAAGGCCACATGTTTTGCTTAAGGATAGCGACTGACAAGTTGTAGAACCCTATTTTCTTAAGCTCCGTTTGTGAGGCAACAACGTCGTAAACCTCAACCACTTTTTTCAATCGATTAACAAACGGTAATATAAGTCCATCCGGTACATCAGCTTCGATCGTGATCAAAATGATATCGCTTATATCAGTACGGGCAATATTAATACTATGCACGTTATAGCTTGGGCGGTTAAAAAGCATCATAAGCTGGCCGGTAAGGCCTTTCTTATCTTCTGCATATACGGAGAAGATAGTGGGTGTGTTGGATGGGGTCACTTTTTTCATGATTAAAAAAAAGCCCCCCGGATTCTCCGGGAGGCTTGTGTTACTGTTTAATTAAATGCAATATCAGCTCAGGCCCGGAGGTGAATTAAACAGAATAACAATAATGACGATCAGGCTTGTAACAAGCCCGGCGCGTGTGTAATAATTATTTATTCTGTTATTCATGAATTGAAAATATAGGTTTTTTATTCAAAAACCCAAGTCAGCGGCGGTAACCGCTTCTTAGGAGTTAGGCTTAAACAGCTTAAATTATTGTCAGTCAACAAATTTCTCAAAAAATTCTATGTAATCTTCTAATGCTTCCTGCCATAAATGCCTCTTCTCATGGTAATGCGACAGTGTTTTGTTATACCTTTCAGATAATTCAGCATAATCTATTGTCAAGAATACCTTGGCTGCATGCATTAACTTTTTAGCCAACTCCGTATGTTTTTCCAGATCACACATAAATTGATGGATTAACTATTACATCACAAAAACACTGGTTTATAATGATAGCACGGGCTCTGCCAACCTGCTTATCACATCATATCCAGTAAAGTTTGTGTCCTGCGAAATGTAACCATCTTTTAAAGGTTCATCTCGCATAAGATCGGTACTCAAGTATTTTTTATTGCTATCGCATAACAAGGTTACCACCGTAGCATCAGCACCCAATTTCTCCGCCAGTTTAATAGCCCCAATAACATTTGCACCCGATGATATGCCAACGGCTAACCCTAATTGCTTTGATAGTTTTTGTGCCATTAATATAGCATCGCCATCATTGGCCTGTACAACTGCGTCAAGTTCCTCAAGGCGCACTATGGCGGGAATAAATTCGTCGGATATGCCTTGTATGCGGTGACTTCCTACTTTATGCCCTGTACTTAGCGTAGGGGATTCTGCAGGTTCTAATGGATGTACCCCAATATTCGGCCTCATCGAGCGGATGAAATCTTTCACGCCCATCACCGTTCCACCAGTGCCTACACCGGCAACAAAGGCATCTGGGGTACGCCCAAGATTGCCTAATTGGCGCCATATTTCGGGGCCTGTAGTACGTTCGTGGGCTTCGGCATTGTATAGATTTTCAAATTGCCGTGGTAAAAACACGCCGCCTTTTGCCGCCATATCTTCACTTAACTTTATACTGCCTAAAAAACCGCCTTCCTCTTTGCTTATTAAAACAACATCGGCACCAAGGCTTTTAATGATGTCAACACGCTCTTTACTTAACCAGTTTGGTATAATTATTTTTACCTGGTGGCCCAAAGCCTTCCCAATGGCGGCAAAAGCAATACTCGTATTACCAGATGTAGCCTCGATGATGGTATCGGTATCGTTTATCAGTCCCTGTTCATAAGCTTTATACATAATATATAAAGCCATTCTGTCTTTGATACTGCCGGTAAGGTTGTAATGCTCGCATTTGGCATAGATACTACGCTCCCTGCCACGGTAACGGTAATTGAGCTTTATCATAGGAGTATTGCCTACCAAATGATTTAGCTGTTTAAATTTTTGCCTTGTTTGATCTATAATTTGAGCATTCATATTTTGAGTTTATTAAACAAAATTCCAATTACTTTTTACAGAAATCAATGAGTGTTGTGTTTTTCAATAAAATGTTAAAATATCAATCAATTAGGCTGAAAAAATTATGGTGCTTATGGTTGGTTCTGCAATAATAAATGGCTAATTTAAAGGCATGTATCAATTAGATAAAGCAGACGTTGATATCCTTAACCTTTTACAAAAGGATGCTGCGCTAACCATCAAAGAAATTGCAGACAAGGTTTACAAATCTATCCCTACTGTGCATGAACGTATAAGGCGTTTAAAGGCCGAAGGTTATATTCAAAAAACGGTTGCTATATTAGACAGGAAGAAGATAAACAAGAGTCTTCTTACCTTTAGCCAGGTATTGCTTAGCGACCATGCTTTTGACACCCTGGCTAATTTTGAGCGCGAGGTATCAAAATTTCCGGAAGTGATGGAATGTTTTCAGATGACCGGAACGTTTGATTTTATACTGCGCATTGCTACGGCCAACATGGAAGCTTACCATGAATTTTATCGGCACAAACTGGCTACCTTGCCTAATATTGTTACCGTACAAAGCTTTTTCGTGCTATCCGAAACAAAAAGTGATACGGCCTACCCATTATAGGCCGTATCGGTATAAAGATAATTTAGGGGGTGTTTTTAAATGCTTCGATGCCGGAGCGTAGATATTTTTCGAAAGCAGCAACATCAAAATTAGCGCCTTGTGGCGGCACGAGTGCATCGCCCTTTTCATTGATGATAACATAATACGGCTGCGCGTTCGACCCATAACGCAGCATCTCCAGATCAAGCCACTTACTGCCTAACGTAGTTATCTGTTTGCCATCAAGCTGCGAGGTAAACTGCTCGCTAACCGCTAACGATGTTTTATCATCAATAACTAATTGGGCCACTACAAAATCATTTTGTAAAAGCTTAAGTATCGCCGGTGATGGCAATACATCAGCCTCCATTTTACGGCAGTTTACGCAGTTCCAACCTGTAAAATCTATCAGTACAGGCTTATGTAATTGTTTGGCTACCTGTATCGCCTGATCAAAATCATACCAGTCATCAACGCCTTTTACTTTGGGCATGCGCTTAAACACTTCTTCATATTTTTTAGCGGGGAGCTCGATATTATCACTTAATCTTGTTGTATTTGAAGCAGAAGTGATGTTGCTGAGATCAAAATCCTGCGTGCTTTGCGGAGGTAAAAACGCACTGATCGACTTAAGAGGGGCACCCCAAAAACCCGGAACCATATACACGGTAAACGCAAATACCACCAGGGCAAAAAAGGTGCGTGTTACAGACATGTAAGCCAAGTCGCTATCGTGCGAGAATTTGATCTTGCCTATCAGATAGAGGAATAACAAAACACCTATACCTACCCATAACGCCAGGAATATCTCGCGATCAAACCAGTTCCAGTGGTAAGCAAGATCTACGTTGGAAAGGAATTTAAGCGAAAATGCCAGCTCGATGAAACCCAGCACTACTTTAACGCTATTCAACCATCCCCCCGATCTTGGCATGCTCTTAAGCGCCGATGGGAACATAGCAAATAATGTAAAAGGTAATGCTAATGCCAGCGAAAAGCCCAACATAACAACTGCCGGAGCCAAACGTTCGCCTTTGGTAGCGGCATCAACCAAAACCGATCCTATTATGGGGCCGGTACAAGAAAATGACACCACCACCAATGTAGCGGCCATAAAAAATATCCCGAGCAAGCCACCTTTTTCAGAGTTCTCGTCCATTTTGTTTGCCAGCGATCCGGGTAATGTGATCTCGAACGCACCGAGAAACGAGATGCCGAATACAACCAGCAACAAAAAGAAAAGGAAGTTAAAAATGCCGTTGGTAGCCAACCCATTAAGAGCAGACGGGCCAAATAGCAGGGTAATAACTAAACCAAGCCCAACATAAATAGCAATGATAGATAATCCGTATAAAGCAGATTGCCCTACAGCCCTGCTGCGACTACCACCTTTTTTAGTGAAAAAGCTTACTGTAAGCGGTAGCATAGGATAAACGCAAGGCATCAGGAAAGCGGCAAAACCACCCAAAAAGCCTGCTATAAATATTTGCCAAAGCGTTTTAGATTTATCAGCAGGCTTGCTTTTAGCTGTTTTGACAGTTGCGTTTTCTGTTTTTGCTGCCGTTGCTTTTTTTAAGCTATCCTTTTTTTGCTTAAAGGCCTTAATACTGTCTGCTTTAGTTGGGATGCTGGTGAAAGTGATATCGCCGGTACTTACCGTATCGGTACTTTGTGCAGACGCAAAACCAATCCCGGTAAAGAATGTCAGAATTGTAATTACGGCCAGTGATCTTAAAATATGTGTTAACGGGGTTTTCATAGTTAGGTTATAGGGCCACATCAACATTAAACTCTACAGAAGTAGGTGGGAGACATTTCTGATCATTACAGGTCATAAACTCTATGGTACCTTTAACCGGTGTTTTTTTACCTTTTAACTTTATTTTTTGCTGAAATACCACAGATTTCTAAAAATAGGTAAGGTCCATATCAAAGTTTTTATCGTATTTACTTATCGGCGTAGGCTCAATGGATTTACCTATAAGGGTGTAATTTTTTGACGGGGTAAAAGTTAAAGTTGTTTTAACCGGGCCGCCTTCTTTTACATTGAGGGAATAAATATGCCAGCCATTGTCAATTGTAGCTTTTATTAAGATGACGGCTTCTGTTTTGCTTACTTTCTTTGCAGCATACGCCCAGGTTACAGGGCTTTCTATTTGCGAAAAAGCAGCCTTGCCTAATAGGGAGATAATTAGGGTAAATAATATTTTTTTCATTTGTTAGTTTAGCCGGTAAAACCGGATTAAGGTTATTGTTAGTTAAGTAAAAGTAGGAAGTGGTTTAATACAAGTAAACCAAGCGCACTTATAACAATAAATTTTTAAGATTTTTAACTTTATGTTTCCCTTTTTTTCAGTTACGCGCCGGTTAAAATGATTTTACTGTAATTTTTACTGGGACGACTTATGCGTTTGAGAATGCGAGCAGTGAAAAGCAAAAATTTGATCAGTAAACAACCTTACTGAATGGGATACCGACCGTTAGTCCCACAAAAGTTCTGTTTCTGGGCAATTGGGTAATCAGAGAGCGGTTCATGTTGTCAAAAATAAGCTGGCACTCAAAGTTGACTTTGGGAACCCCTTTTTCATCGATGAGCACTATCGGGATGCCGAGAATACCATTTAAAGCATTGTAGCTGCCGAAATTCTGTTCTAAGCGGCAACTGATACCGACGTGCGAATCTGATGGTAGATAAACAATTTTCCCGGCGACAAGCGGAGTTAAAAATTTATTGAAATTACCCGTATACGTGTTATCCAATGCAGGCTTTAACATTTGCCCGGCCTGTACGGTATTATTTATGCTGCAACCCGCCGAAGCAGAAAGGAATATCCGGCCAACTTTCGGTGAATCCCAAAAACGTGTGTGGGTAATAAATAATTCTGCCGGATAACTATGCCTGCGGCTTTGCTCGACCCCGTTGGTCAACTCAAAAGTTTGGGTAATAACCGGCAGATAAACACCGAGGATGGTCCAGTGGTCTTTAACTAATTTATAATTATTGGTATTGATGAGCAGTTCGGATTGGGCTTCGGCAAATTTTTGCAGATATTCTAAACGTAGCGCAGCGTGAAATTTTTTCAGAAGAGCGGCTTTCGTTTCCCGCAGATCTTGCCCGGGAGTTTCGGATGGATTAATATTTGCCAACGCTGATTCATAGGCAGAAGCCTTCTCAACGATCTCTTTGGATAATTGCTGAATGAGCAAAGCCCTTTCAAGATCCATATTCTTCTTTTGAGAACCACAATGGTCATACACCGTCACCGGTTTTCCCATCCATACCTGCTGGGCGGTAAAGCCTAATTGGTTATCAGGAAGACTGTTCGAGAACCGCGCAGCATAGGTGTTGGCAAAGCTTGCACGCGCGCCTACGACTAAAAACGACCTGACGTAATCTTCGCTATCAACCGGTTGATGAAAATTATGGTTGATTGCTATAGTGGCTTTTGCTGCATTGATGTTGACGTAGTTCTTATATAATGACAGATCGCCCTTGTCTGAAAGGTAAGAGCTTACCTTATTAGACAAGAAAACATTCATTGCTTTGTAGTTGATCAGTTTACCCTCTCCCGGAACACATGGTGTATCAGCCAGCGCCTGATTGAGTTGTTTAAGCTCGGAAACAATCTCTGACGTAGACTGTGAATTGGATTTAAAAACAACCCCAAATATCAAACAAATGCTTAAAGTAAAACTCAGCAAAGGCCTGCTTATCGTCATCATTCAGGGTCAGGGTTTATTAGCCGACTGATAAATTTAGAGAATTTTATATTAACAATATATTGATTATCAGATTATAAAATCGCATAAGCGATCAACGATTTTGGGTTAAGGATATTAAATCCGATTTTTACTGATGCCTATACGCGCTTAAGAGCTCATTATTGTTTACCCGGATGCGAAAATTCCTACTCCTGCTTTTATCATTTTTGATTTCCGAAATCGCCTTTGCCCAGGAAAAAATATTGCCGGTAGAGCCCGGCGTTTCTTTAGAACTGGCAACATATCGCAAAACAATGGTAAGTGATGTTACATACCAATTGGCATTTAATATCCCTGAAAATCGTACGCAAGCAATCAAAGCTTCGGTAGCTATCGATTTTAAGTTAAAGGATAACAAGCAGCCACTTCAGATAGATTTTAAGCAGGATGTAAATCATGTGGAACGCATTGAGGTAAATCGATCAACCAGCGATAACGGGGAAGCAAAACAAGAACCGATCAACCTTAAAGCCGAGCACCTTGTTATCGGTACAAAGCACTTAAGGGTAGGTAAAAACCACATTGTAATTGTATTTACTGCCGGCGATGTATCACTTAATCGTAATGATGATTACCTGTATGCCCTCTTTGTGCCCGATCATGCAAGAACTGTTTTTCCATGCTTTGATCAGCCTGATATTAAAGCACGGTTTAGGGTGATGCTAAGCGTGCCGAATGATTGGAAAGTGTTGACCAATGGCGCTAAAACAGATTCAAGTGTTTACAACGACCATGTTGAATATAAATTTCAACCTTCCGACTTGCTGCCTACCTACCTGTTTTCTTTTACTGCGGGCAAGTTTACATCGGTTAAGAAACAAATTGACGGCAGAGAAGCAGAATTTTTATATAGGGAAACCGACAAGCAAAAAATACAGCTAAGCGTAGATTCTGTTTTTGATCAACACCGCGAGGCTATACGATTTCTTGAGGGCTGGACGGATATTAAATACCCTTTTCAAAAGGTAGGTTTTGTTGCCATACCCGATTTTCAATTTGGCGGGATGGAGCATCCAGGGGCCGTAGAGTACAAGGCCTCTGCGTTATTTTTAGATGATGCTGCTACAAAAGATGCACACATTGCCCGCATCAATTTAATATCGCACGAGACGGCACACATGTGGTTTGGCGATATAGTTACCATGCGTTGGTTTAACGATGTTTGGATGAAGGAAGTGTTTGCCAACTTTATGGCTGACAAGGTTACCGAAAAATTAATGGGGACAGAGACCTTTAATCTTAAGTTTTTGCAGGACCATTACCCCGCGGCCTACGGTGTTGATCGCACGCAGGGAGCCAACCCTATACGGCAACAATTAGACAATCTGCAGGATGCAGGTTCGATGTACGGTAACATCATTTATCATAAAGCCCCTGTAATGATGCGCCAACTTGAATTGTTGATGGGCGCTGACAATTTTAAGGCGGGTGTACGCGAATATTTAAAAAAGTATGCCTATGCTAACGCCACCTGGCCCGATCTGATCAATATCCTCAGCAAACACACAACTGCTAACCTAAATGCGTGGAACAAAGTATGGGTAAACGAAACCGGCAGGCCGGTTTCTAATGCCGATGTTCGATACGCTGATAATAAGATCAGCAAATTTACAATTGGTCAGCATCCCGAAACCGGCGAAAACCGTGTATGGCCGCAGGTCTTTAGCGTTGCCCTGGTCTATGCCGATCATCAGGAGCTGCTAACCATCGATTGTAACCGACAAAACCTGGATGTGCGCGAGGCCATAGGCAAACCCAAACCACTTTACATCGTTTACAACGCTAATGGGATGGGATACGGCGTTTTCCCGGCAGATAAATCATTAGGCTGGAAAGAACTGTTCACCTTGGCATCTCCTATCCAAAGAGCATCAACCTATATTAATCTCTATGAAAATATGTTAAACGGTAAGGATAACTCGCCTGCCGGACTGATGCAAATTTTTGAAAAGGGCTTGCAAACCGAAACGGAAGAAACCAATTTAAGAATGCTTGCTAATTATATCAGCAGTATTTACTGGGGATTTATTAAACCGGACGAGCGCAGGGCGCATTCGTCTGCCCTGGAGCAAACACTTTGGGCGGCAATGCAGCAGCAAAGTGCTGCAAACAACAAAAAAATCCTGTTTAACGCCTATCAGAATATTTACACCAGTGACACTGCTGCCAAACGCATTTATGATATATGGCAGGCCCAAACCCCGCCACAAGGCGTTAAATTAACCGAAGACGATTATACTTCAATAGCCTTAAGCATAGCGTTAAAATGCGATACTGCCACAACCGTGCTAAATAAACAGGCAGAGCGTATTACCAATGCCGACCGCAAAAAACGGCTGCAGTTTTTAATGCCGGCCTTATCTGCAAACGAGGAAATACCTGATAACTTTTTTTCAATCGCTTAAAGAGCGTAAAAATCGCGAAAAAGAAGCCTGGGTGCTTAGTGCTCTAAGTTATCTACATCATCCGTTACGGCAGGCATCATCAGCTAAGTATATCCCGGAAAGCCTTAACATGCTTGAAGAAATACAGGCCACGGGAGATATTTTCTTTCCGCAGGGTTTTATCAATGCTACCTTAGGGAGTTATCAAACTAAAGAGATAGCCCAAATGGTGGATACATACGTCAAAACACATCCAAACCTGAACCCTAAGTTAAAGGGTAAATTATTGCAGGGGGCAGATAACGTAAAAAGGGCGCAAAGGCTGATTAATGCTAACGGGCTAAAATAGGAAACCCAATTCTCCACCTTATGAACAATGCCAGAACACCAGCAATTAACTTTCAATTGCCGGTAATCTGAAGTAAAAACGGCTGCCCTCGCCCAGGGCGCTTTCTAAACCTATTTTGCCTTGTTGCACTTCTATAAAATCTTTAGAAATAGCGAGGCCAAGCCCTGATCCCGACTTATTTTGGCCATCTGTTGGTACCTGGAAATACCTGTCGAACAATCTTTTTTGAAACTGCTCGTCTATCCCTTTGCCAAAGTCCCTTACCGAAAACTCAACCATTTGAGGAAGCTGTTTTATCTCGATCAACACCTTAGACTTTCGAGGGCTGTAGCGTAGCGCATTTGAAAGAAAATTGACCAATACCCAGGCTGTTTTCTCAACATCAACCTGCACTTGCGGCAAATGCTGGTTTGAGATAATATCCAGCGATACCTGCTTTTGTTCGGCCTGGAATTTTACAGCGTTAACCGCGTAATTTACGATCTGGATAGGATCAGCCGGTACAAAATTAAGCTGGATATTACCCGTTTCTACCTGCGATAGCTCAAGCAACTCGCTGGTGATCTTTAACAGCCTGGCATTATCTTCCTCTATATGGTTGATCAGTTGCCGCTGTTCGTCATTGATAGTTCCAACCCGTTCATCGTTAAGTAGCTTCAGGCTCATCTTTATAGATGATATAGGGGTTTTAAGTTCATGCGATATGGTAGCAATAAAGTTTGTTTTTGCTTCATCCTTCTCTTTAAATTCGGTGATGTTTTCCAGGATGTAGACCGTTCCTGCCGGTTGGCTTGCAATAGATATGCCTTCTGCCTTGCCAACATTCATGTTAGGGATAGTGATCTCGCGCGTTACCAGTTGGAAATAAGATTCTTTCCCGTTCACGACAACTTTAAAAGCTTTGTCCTTTACATTCTCACTAATGATCCTTTTAAAAAGATCATTTTTATTACTTAGTTCTTTAACATCCTTTCCCTCTACGGTATCGTTGCCTAAATTAAGGATGGCCCTGCCCGCGGCGTTAATAAACAGGATAATGCCTTTATTATCAACCCCTACAATAGCATCGTCCATTTGCCCTATTATGGCCTCTATTCGCCTTTTGTCGGATAAAACCGTTGCAAGGTTACTGTTCTCCCAATCCCTTAGGCGGGTTGCCATGGTATTAAAAGATTTGGCAACATCGGCAAATTCGTCATTGTCGGGTAGTTCAAGCCTTGCCGAGTAATTTTTCTGACTAATTTCTGAGATACCTTCCTGTAATTTTCGCAGGGGGCTTGAAATAAAACTTGGGAAATTAACACTGAAGCTGAATAACACCAGAAATGTGAATGCCCCAACCAAAGTAAGCAGCATAGTGGCTTTTTTAACAGATGCCTGCGCAGCCTCATGCTTGCGTACAATCGCATTCATGTTTAAAACCTCTATTTGCAGCAAGCTCGCTTTAATTTCCTGCAAAAAAAATATTTGCGAGGCAGGTGCCGACGCTGACGATATCAGTTTTTTAAACGCTTTATCGAGCTCTTGTACAGCCTGGCCTTCGCCGGGTTCTGTTATATTGTGCTTCTCATCGTTGAGATAAAGTTGAAATTTACTGATATCCGCTTCGCTTAAAGGCATTTGCTTTTGATCGAGCAACTTGCGCATTTCTCTTACATAACTTAATGTTTCATAGTTATCCTTAAGGATCACTCTTGAGCTTTCGGCGATCTGGTTGATATAAAAAAGCGACAACGCGCCAAAAAATATGACAACGGCAAATAGAAATCCGAAGCCCAGCCTGAGTTTTGTTTTTATTTTCATGATAATATCACTAAATCAGTTTCTGTTACCGCTATTTTATTGAGTAATTGGTTGAAGATCGCCGTTCTGAGAATAACCTGGAAGAGACTTAAATGCGGTTTACCTATGCATATTGTTGTGATCTCGCGCTCTTCGGTTATCTTCATAATGGTTTGCGTTATATCGTCACTTTTAACTTTCAGCAGTTCTGCGCCAAGTTCAGTTGCAAGCTTGAAATTATTGATCAAATGGCGTTGTTTATCTAACTTGATCTTATCCAGGCTTTCGCTACTGCTTTGTACATATAATACTATCCAGGGCGACCGGTAATAAGAGGCGAGCCTCGCTGTTTTCCTTATTACCACTTTTGCCGTTTCGTGGTTGGATGATATGCATGCCAAAAAGCGTTCGGGCCGTAGTTTGATCTGTTTGGGTATCTCAATATCTATCTTTCGCTCAAGATGATGAGCTACCTCTTTTAATGCCAGTTCGCGTAATTGCAATATCTTATCGCTACGGAAAAAGTTTTGTAAAGACCGTTCTATTTTTCCCTGTTCGTATATTTTGCCGGCGCGTAAACGCTCTATAAGTTCGTCTGCTGTTAAATCGATATTTACGATCTCATCAGCCACTTCCAGTATTTTATCAGGAATACGTTCGGTGATGACTATACCCGTAATATTCTCAACTTCTTCATTCAGGCTTTCAAGATGCTGGATGTTTACTGCGGTGATCACGCTGATCCCCGCGTTAAGGATATCCATTACATCCTGCCAGCGTTTGCTGTTTTTACTCCCCTCAATATTAGTGTGTGCAAGTTCATCAACGATAACTACCTCGGGGTGCCTGTTCAGCACCGTCTGAAGGTCCATTTCTTCAAGCTCTTTACCTTTATAAAAAACTTTTCGCCTTGGTATCAAAGGTAAGCCTTCTAATAGCGCGTGCGTTTCTGCACGCATGTGTGTTTCTATATAGCCTATCTGGATATCTATACCACTTTTTAACAACGCGTGCGCTTCCTGAAGCATACGGTAGCTTTTGCCTACACCGGCGCTCATGCCGATGTAAACCTTAAGTTTTCCATTCCTCGACTTTTTTACGAGTTGTATAAAGTCCTTTACGGAATTACCGTTATTTGCTTCTTCGGGCATAATCAAGATCTTATTCCTAAAATGACAATACCAGGCAGTAAAACTGCCCGGTATCTAACTTATAAAACTAAAACGAAACGGCGAAACTTGCAGTTATCAACCGATTATGATTGGTTAATCCTGTTTGCTTCACAAAAATATCGTCCTTGCTGTCATAAAGCTTTCCTTCCAAACGGATCAGTGCATTTGTGACGGGTGCGTAATCAATATTCAATGAGTATCCTTTAGTATTAAAACCATTTGGTGTGCCGGTGGCTATAAATATCCCCTGTTCATCCTTATAGTATTCAAATCTTCCGGCCACAGCCCATTTGTCGGCCAGCTGGTACCTGGCAATTGCAACCGGCGAAATGATGTGGTTGTGATCATTACTACCTTTTGCAGACTGCTGCGTGCCATAGTCAAACCCGGCAGTTATACCAAATTTGCTTGTTAGCTGAAAAATGCCGTAGAAATTATGATAAAAACGAGGTACGCTAATTGAATCGGCACCTTCTGTTCCCAAGTAATTGCTGTAATTTAAAGTGATATTATTTGTTGGTTTATAGTATATCTGGATACCTCCAGCGGGCTTACTATTACCGTCGGCCCGGTTAATGCGCTGCCATCCGTTAAGGTACAGGCCGGTTAAAGTTAGTTTACCGTCATTTGTTGTATAGGTTAGTTTTGCGCCTGATTCATAATAAGGAGTGTTCTCAGAAGCGATGTTTCTGGTTAACACCCAGCAATCTTTAGAGATGGCGCTCTCAAACCCGATGTGAGATGAAAAGATCCCCGCATCAAGCCAAAGATTAGCGCTTTTAGAAAGTTTGATACCTGCATTCGCTTCAAAAACATTTTTAAGAACGCCCTGCTCTGCAGCAAGATTCGCGTTGGCGTAAGTACCGGCCATTAGCGCCAGGTTGGCACGCACAGTACCGTTATCATAGTTAGCTTTGATGAATCCAAGATTGAGGTTCACTTCATTATGGCGGTTATGCGAATAGATAAATCCCGGGCGGGTATTGTTTTCCGGGCGGTTAAAGTCAAACCCGTAGTATAACTCGGCATAACCGCTGATAGTTAAATTACTGGCCTTTTTTAAAGTATCTTGTGCTTTAACAATCAGGCTGCTGCCTACGATGGCAGCGGCTAATAAAATTTTTTTCATAGCAACGTTTATAAACCACGGCGGCAAGGCGGCCGTGGATATGATCTTATAGTAAGGCGGATTATTTCTTAAGCGCATCCAGCGCTACGTTTAATTTTAATACATTGATGGTTTGCGGGCCAAATACCGGTTTGTTGGTTTGGTCTTTAACCAACTTGGTTACCTGTTCAACAGATAGTTTTCTATTCTCTGCAACGCGACGGATTTGGATCTGTGCACCTGCGGGTGAAATGTCGGGGTCAAGGCCACTTCCTGATGCGGTGACCATATCTGCCGGTATATCGCTCTTTTTTAAATAAGGATGGTATTTCAGTAAGGTGTCTACGCGGTCGCTTACCTGTTTAAGATAGTCGGCGTTTGTTGGGCCTTTGTTGGAACCGGCAGAACCCGCTGCATTGTAATCTACAGCAGACGGCCTGCCCCAGAAATAGTTAGGTTTAGTAAACTTTTGGCCAATGTTGGCGTACCCAACCACCTTGCCGTTTACAGAAATTGTTTCGCCGTTGCCCATACCTTTTGAAAATTTGCCGATAAATGCTACCAGCAGTGGATAGATAACGCACAACAGCACTGTTAAAACTACTGTTAAGCGTAATGATTGTATGATATATTTTTTCATGATTCCGTTATAATTACATTACTAAACTGATAAGAACATCTATCAACTTGATGCCGATAAAAGGTGCTATAACACCACCTAAACCGTACATGAGCAGGTTGCGGCGTAACAAAGCGCTTGCACCGATAGGTTTGTATTCTACACCTTTAAGTGCAAGCGGAATTAGCATAGGTATGATGATCGCGTTAAAGATCACCGCTGACAGGATGGCGCTTTCAGGACTGTGAAGACCCATAATATTCAAGCTCTGCAGCGCAGGTATTGATGCGATGAATAATGCGGGAACAATAGCAAAATATTTGGCAACGTCATTTGCAATAGAAAAGGTAGTGAGTGTACCGCGGGTGATCAATAACTGTTTACCGATCTCTACTATCTCAATGAGTTTGGTTGGGTCGTTATCCAGATCCACCATGTTGCCGGCTTCTTTGGCTGCCTGCGTACCGCTGTTCATGGCCACGCCTACATCAGCCTGCGCAAGTGCAGGGGCATCATTGGTACCATCGCCCATCATCGCTACAAGCTTGCCGGTAGCCTGCTCATGCTTAATGTAGTTCATTTTATCTTCGGGCTTTGCTTCTGCAATAAAATCGTCAACACCTGCTTTTTCGGCTATGAATTTTGCGGTAAGCGGATTATCGCCGGTAACCATAACTGTTTTTACTCCCATTTTGCGCAGGCGCTCAAAGCGTTCGGCAATGCCCGGTTTAATAATATCCTGCAATTCAATTACACCCAGCATTTCAGTGTTGCGCGATACCACCAACGGGGTGCCGCCATTCGATGATACGATCTTTACCCGTTCTTCTACCTCGCCCGGCACTTGTTTATTTGCACGGAGAGCAAGGTTACGCATGGCATCAAAAGCGCCTTTACGTATAGAAACACCGTCGGGCGTGTCGATACCGCTCGAGCGGGTTTCGGCAGTAAACTTGATAAATTGTGCACCTTTAGGTGCTTTAGGCAAAGTGATGTTTGAAGATGCCAGTTCAACGATAGATTTGCCTTCAGGCGTTTCATCTGCCAGTGAAGATAAAACAGCTGCCGCTGCCAATTCATCAGGTAAAATGCCGTTTGCGGGCCAAAAATGGGTTGCTTTACGGTTACCTATGGTAATGGTTCCTGTTTTATCGAGCAACAGGGTGTCTATATCGCCTGCTGTTTCAACCGCTTTACCTGATTTGGTGATAACATTCGCACGCAGCGCCCTATCCATGCCGGCAATGCCAATGGCTGATAAAAGGCCACCGATAGTTGTCGGGATCAAACAAACGAATAAGGATATAAGTGCAGCGATGGTAATAGGCGTATTAGCGTAATCTGCAAATGGTTTCAAGGTTACACATACGATTATGAAAATCAGTGTAAAGCTTGCCAATAAAATAGTTAGTGCGATCTCGTTTGGTGTTTTCTGGCGGGAAGCACCTTCAACAAGCGCGATCATTTTATCAAGGAAACTTTCGCCGGGCTGTGTGGTTACAACCACTTTTATACGGTCTGATAATACCTTGGTGCCACCGGTTACCGAAGATTTATCGCCTCCGGCCTCGCGAATTACCGGAGCAGATTCACCTGTGATGGCAGATTCGTCTATTGTAGCCAAACCCTCAACAATTTCGCCATCGGTAGGGATGGTATCTCCGGTTTCGCAAACAAACATATCGCCTTTGCGCAATTCGTTCGACGACCTGTTTACAACGGAGCCATTGTCAAGTACGACTTTGGCCGGTGTTTCTTCGCGGGTTTTTCTTAAGCTGTCGGCCTGCGCCTTACCTCTTGCTTCTGCAATAGCTTCGGCAAAGTTTGCAAACAGAACGGTTAAGAAAAGGATAAGGAAAATAGTAAGGTTGTAACCAAACGAGCCCTGACCTGTATGAGTGAGGCTATAAATAGTTACGTATAACATAATCACTGTACCAACCTCTACGGTGAACATGACCGGGTTGCGCAGCATTACTTTTGGATTAAGTTTGATGAACGACTCTTTAAGTGCGGTTTTTACCAGGGCCGGTTCAAATAATTTATTGGATTGATTTTTCATTGT
>JAESTD010000159.1 GCA_016763755.1 Mucilaginibacter sp. | reverse complement strand
TAGAGCTGGAAATAATTTGGTTATAGATGTCGTGGTCCTTAAACAATAACGCCTTCTGCGCCATCATAAACTGCTCTGCATTATGATAGGTTACACCCTCGATCTCGAAAGAAACCTCATACCACTGACTGAAGCAAGATTTGGTGACCGAATCGGATTTCTGATGTCCCCAGAAAAAGAGAAACTTGAGATTCTCACCAGAATTAAAACGTTTGATAAGTTTGGCATTATTCATTACTCAAAAAACTGAATCACTTAATGGTTGTAGCGAATGAATTAAAATCCCCCCAAACAATGCAAGTGCAAAAGCTCCAAAGGTTACTTTTTTCCATTTAACCGGAATCGTTTCGCTTTTATAGACCCCGTATAGACCAAGTGGAGGTACCAATATTAATAAGTATCCTACTATATATCGGTTATACCATTTTTGCTTTGGTTCCATATCGAGGTGTTTAATTTTTCAATTAGCGATAATCTAAGACTTTTCCGGAAAACATTACTCTCTATAATGAAGTAATCTCCAATAATTTTTATTTTCTATTTAAAATTATTATTCGAAACAGGAATCGAGAATCAGGAATAGAAGGAAAAAACGATTCCACGTTTCAACCTTTAAACGATTGAACATAAAAAATCCCTCCGGCACTACTACCAAAGGGATTCTTCAATTTTATCAATTTCGAAATACTGCAAACTGTGACTGCAGACTGGCTACTGGGCTACACGTTAAACAGGAAGTGCATTACATCGCCGTCTTTTACGATGTAATTCTTTCCTTCAACGCCCATTTTACCGGCTTCTTTAATGACGGCTTCTGATCCGTTGTGTTTTACAAAATCGTCGTATTTGATCACCTCGGCGCGGATAAAACCTTTCTCAAAGTCGGTATGGATAACGCCGGCAGCCTGCGGTGCAGTAAAGCCCTGCGTAATGGTCCATGCGCGAACTTCCTGAACACCGGCTGTAAAATAAGTAGCCAGGTTAAGTAATTTGTAAGCCGCTTTGATCAACTTGTTAACGCCCGATTCGGTTAAGCCCAAGTCGTCTAAGAACATCTGGCGCTCTTCAAAAGTATCCAGCTGAGAAATTTCTGATTCTATTTGTGCAGAGATGATCAACACCTCGGCATTTTCTTCCTTAACGGCGTCGCGTACTTTATCAACGTAAGCATTGCCGGTGTTTACTGCGCTTTCGTCAACGTTGCAAACGTATAACACTGGTTTGGCAGTAAGCAGGTAAAGGTCCTCAATGTATTCTTTATCTTCTTCGGCAACAGGAGCAGTACGGGCCGATTTACCTGCTAACAGGTGTTCACGGTAAACCAAGGCAACCTCGTAAGCTTTTTTAGCATCTTTATCGCCGCCGGTTTTAGCCATTTTCTCAACCTTCTGGATCTTTTTTTCGATAGATTCCAGGTCTTTCAGCTGCAATTCGGTATCGATTATTTCTTTATCGCGGATAGGGTCAACGGAACCGTCAACGTGTATTACGTTATCGTTATCAAAGCAACGTAAAACGTGTATGATTGCGTTAGTAGCGCGGATATTGCCCAGAAACTGGTTACCCAAACCTTCGCCTTTGCTGGCTCCTTTAACCAAGCCGGCAATGTCAACAATCTCGATAACGTTAGGCACAATGCTTTTCGGATTTACGATCTCAACAAGCCTTGTAAGGCGCTCATCAGGCACGGTAATAACACCCACATTTGGCTCAATAGTACAGAACGGGAAGTTAGCCGCCTGTGCCTTTGCATTTGATAAACAGTTAAAAAGTGTAGACTTACCCACATTTGGCAACCTACTATACCACATTGTAAACCCATTATTTATTTTTTGAATCAAGATTTCAAGAGTCAGGAATCAAGAAAAGAATCTTGTCTCCTGATTCTTGTTTTCCTGCATCTTTTAAAAGCGCAAAGATAACAGAAAAAATGCCTTGAAATTTGAAAAAATAAACGACTTTTGCGGGCGGTAAAACCGCAGGCAAAACAAGTATTAACATGTAAAATTTTTAGGCTTATGGAAGAGATGGTTGAGCAAATAGAATTGTTACTGGAACAGGATGATAAAAATCAGTTGCAGGAATATTTGAACAACTTAAATATCTCTGACGTTGAAAGCCTGATCGATGAATTGCCTGAGCATGGTGCCAAATTTATTGAGACCCTCAATATCAACCGTGCAGTAAATGTGTTCCGCATTTTGGATTTCCCAACGCAGGAACGTATCATCAAAAAACTTCCGGGTAAAAAGATAGGCGAACTGATAAACGAGCTGCCGCCCGATGACCGTACAGCCCTTTTTGCAGAGCTGCATGGCGATGCAGTTAAAACCCTTATCCTGCACCTTTCGCCTGCCGACCGTAAAGAAGCACTTGTGCTCTTAGGTTACGAAGAAGACAGCGTGGGCCGTTTGATGACACCCGATTACGTTGCTGTTAGGCGTAGCTGGGATGTAAATCGCGTTTTGTCGCACATCCGCAGGTACGGTAAAAACTCGGAGACCATTGATGTTATTTATGTGATAGACAGTGGTGGCACACTGCTGGATGATATCCGGATTCGCGATATTTTATTGGTTGACCCTGAAACCAAGGTAAGCGAACTGATGGACGGCCGCTCTATTTCCCTTAGTGCAAATGATCCGCAGGAAGAGGCCATCAACGTGTTCAGGATGAATAACCGCACGGCGTTGCCGGTGGTGGACGCTGAGAATATCCTTTTGGGGATTGTTACAGTAGATGATATCCTGTGGATAGCTAACGAAGAATATACCGAAGACATCCAGAAAATTGGTGGTACCGAGGCGTTGGACGAGCCTTACCTTGATATTAACCTGTTCCGCCTGGTGAAAAAACGCGTAGGATGGCTGGTAATACTGTTTTTGGGCGAGATGCTTACGGCAACCGCCATGGGCTTTTTTGAGCATTCGATAGAAAAAGCTGTGGTACTGGCACTATTTATTCCGCTCATCATATCCAGCGGTGGTAACAGTGGTTCACAGGCATCAACTTTGATCATACAAGCTATGGCGCTGGGCGAAGTTACCATTGCCGATTGGTGGCGTGTTATGCGCCGCGAAATTATATCGGGGCTTATGCTGGGTATAACGCTTGGTATTATCGGCTTTATAAGAATCGGCGCATTCAGCCTGTTTAGTGATATGTATGGCCCGCATTGGGTACTGGTTGGCTTAACCATATGTTTCTCACTTGTAGGAGTGGTTTTGTGGGGCTCGCTCGCAGGATCTATGCTGCCTTTATTACTCAAAAAACTTGGAGCCGACCCTGCTACATCGTCTGCTCCGTTTGTGGCAACACTGGTAGATGTTACCGGTTTGATCATTTATTTTAGCGTAGCGTTAATGTTTATGAAAGGTGTATTGCTGTGATAATGTTAAATTATTAAATATCAGCTTATTAGTGTTTGATATTTAGGTGTTATATGATAACTTTAGAGCAATAAAATCAATGCACCTATGTATCACAAAAAATCTAACCTTATCCTTAGCGGTATTTTTATAGCTGCTTTTGCTTTTTCGGCTTTAGGCTGTAAAAAGGACTCAACCAAACAACAGCCTGTAGAGCAAGTAAAGTCGTCAGCAAAGCAGATCACATCCTTCTCGTTTTTAAAAGCCAATAATATGGGCTTATCTGCTGATGTTACAGGCACTATCTCCGGTAACACCATTACTTTGAACACACCTTTTGGCGCGTCGTTAACGTTGGTGGCCACGTTTGAAAGTTCGGCAAAAGCTAAAGTTTATATCGGTAGCACGCTGCAAACCAGTGGTACCACATCAAACAACTTTACTACAGAGCAAAGTTACAAAGTTGTAGCAGAAGACAATACCGAAACCACCTATAAGGTGATCGTACAGCCCGGAAAATCAGCGCAAAAAGACTTACTCACATTTGCATTTTTAAAGGCAAACAACAGCGCCTTAACTGCTGATATTACAACTACAATAGCCGATAATAAAATTGCGGTAACCCTGCCCGCAGGAGTGAGCCTAACGGCACTTAAGCCAACTTTTACTGTTTCTGAAAAAGCCGCAGTTTTAGTAGGGGCCAACGCACAAACAAGTGGCGTTAGCGCGGTTGATTTTACCAACCCAGTTACCTATACCATTAAAGCCGAAGATGCCAGCACAAAAGACTACACCGTTACCGTAACAAGCGAGGTGGTCATGAGCCTTGCCGCGGTAGACGACCAGGTGAGCACCTTTATGGCAAGGTATAGCATACCGGCCTTATCAATAGCCATCACTAAAGACGAAAAACTGGTTTATGTAAAATCATATGGCCTTTCTGATAAAGAGCAGAATACCAAGGCTACAAATCAGGATCTTTACCGGCTGGCAAGTTTATCTAAGCAGATAACATCCATAGCCATTATGAAATTGCTTGACCAGGGTAAAATAAACCTCGACGCCAAAGTATTTGGGGCAGGTGGCATATTGGGTACCGAGTATGGAACGCAACCTTATAAAACCGGGATAACCGACATTACTGTTAGCCAATTGCTTCACCATACATCTGGAGGGTGGGCAAACGATGGAAACGACCCGATGTTTAGCAACCCGACAATGACTGCCCAACAATTGATAACCTGGACGCTTGATAACCGCCCGCTTAGCAACACACCGGGCACTAAATATGCTTACTCTAATTTTGGATACTGCATTTTAGGGCGGGTTATTGAAAAAATAACCGGGCAAACTTATGAGGCAGCTGTAAAATCATTGATACTGCAGCCTATTGGTATTACGGATATGGCCATTGCCGGCAACACTTTGGCCGAGAGGTTACCTAACGAAGTAAAATACTACGGACAAAGTGGCGAAAATCCGTACATCTATAACATCAAACGTATGGATGCCCACGGTGGCTGGGTAGCAACAGCTACTGATTTGGCCAGGTTGTTAGTTTACATAGATAACTTCCCGAACAGGCATGATATCTTGTCGGCAAACGCTATTGCCAAAATGATAACCGTATCAAGTGCCAATAATAATTACGCGTGTGGCTGGGCCATAAATGGGGGCAACTGGTTCCATACCGGTAGTTTACCTGGTACCGCAACAGAGCAGGCACGTACATCGGGCGGGTACAACTTTGTGATATTAACCAATACCCGCAGTTT
>JAESTD010000158.1 GCA_016763755.1 Mucilaginibacter sp. | reverse complement strand
TGTATTCACCCGAATTTATCGCGATATCAATTTCCATGAGATTGTAGACCTGGTTGCCACAAATGACTCCAAAACTATTTATTTCGTAGATCGTGGGGAGATTGTAAGCGTGTCTAATAACAAATTGACCAAACTCGTTGGCCTCAACGGGAGTTTTTCATCCCCGGATGGGGTCGGCAATAAAGCCTACGTATTTGCCAGTTATATTGCATTATCCAAAGACGAGAGCACTTTATATTTTACCGATACCGAAACGGTCAGGAAACTTATCCTGAGATGACTAGCTTGCACTAATGCTTTTCGTTCAAAATATCCAGGGTGCGCTGATCACGATTACCGCCAAAATACTTATCCAGCACTTGTCCGAATACAGGAAAGGCTCCCGGAACACTATCGAAAAGCGTCATGGAAGAATACAGTTTCAGATCATCGGGACCTCCAAATACGGCATAGGCGTCATTCCCGGGTAATGCCAGTAGCGCTTTACAGATCTCGGTCAGCCTGAAACCAAGGGTTTGATCGGCAAGGTAACGGGTTGCCTCCTGAAGGTTTTTGATCGCATAATGCACGGATATACCGGTTTTGCCGAGTCCGGCGATCTGCGGAAAAATGTACCACATCCAATGGCTGCGCTTTCGCCCGGCTTTTATTTCTGCCAGGGCTAATTCGTAATGATCACGCTGGGCGTCGGTAAATCGTTTCAAAGTGCTGTCTCTTTCCATGGCTCAGTTTTCATTCGCTGTGTAACCCGAATTATCGTGCCAGTCATACACTCCCATCGAGTAGCAAATTTGTTTAAGGTCCAGTACAGGCGTTTTCGCGTGAAGCATCCGTAAAAGCTGTTGATTTTTGAAATACTTTGCAAATGAATGCTTTCCATCGACGATATGATTTATCACTATTGATGCAGGAAAGGCTGGAACGATTTATTGAAATTTTAAAGAGCATGCCAGCTCCGCAGATGAACCCGGGTGAGCTGCTTATTCTCTCCGCCGGGTACAAAACAGCCAACTGAAGTTACGCTATTTGATGATGAAGGGCGAGACTATTGATTTTATTTAAGAATGTCGGCTATACGGATGGTCACTGAGCATAAGCGTCTAAGTACCCCTAAAGTAGACTGCTGACTTCAGAACAAGCTGTTGATCTGTATGCCCATGATCTTCGTATCATATCTTTTTATGCCTTGCTCGTCTGTCCAGGCACGCGTATGGATCTTCCCTTCAAGATATACAAACAATTCTTTTTGCAAATCTACGCCTTGTGGTATGGTTGTGACGGGAAGTTGTATTTGGTGGTACTCCAGGTGTTCCACTTTTTCGCCTTGTTTGTCATGTATTTCCCTGGTAACCAGCGTAAACTGGTATTCATTTATTTTTCCTTTGTGCAGGGATGGTTCTGTAGTTATTTGTCCTACTAAAAAGATCTTGTTAATTCCAGAATTGTATCGCATTTTTTTTTTGAAGAAGTATTGGATCCGCTGTGTGTTAATTGACTGATCTGGTGTATGACAGAAACATTTTAAGGTGCAGCGCTTTCTCAACTGTTATACGAGCGTATCCGAAAACTCTAATCATGTTCCCTTACCCCGTTTAGGAATAAAGGTAATCAAAAGATCATTCGCTTACTTTCTTATGAAATGCCAGATTTCCGACCGGGGGCCATCAAATGCTTTTTTTGAATTCGTTAACATGTTGAATTACAAAAGCGCTGAAGAATTCTCTTCAGCGCTTCGCATTACATCGCTGTCGCGTCATTCGGCCCTGTTCAGGTCGACATCGTCGCCGTCAGGAATTTCTTCCGAATCATCGTTATCAATATCGATGTCAGCCTCGTCCTCTGCATCGAGGGGCTCAGTCGCAGGAAAATCCTCCTGGTTGGCCGGATCGTCGATATCATCTTCCGGTTGCTGGTTATCTGGATAAGCTTCCATAATGATTGGTTTTAGTGTTCGATTAACTTTTTTTTGATGAAGTCTTCACGCAGTTGGGTACGGTCTTTCCGTCCTTTTGCTTCGTTCCTTCTTTTTTGTAACCTGACCAGCAGGGATCTTTTTTTGTTTTCGCAGCCATATAGTTTATTTTTTACGGTAGTCGTGTCCCCAGTTTTTCAACGAATAGTCCCAATTGGAATCTTTTGGATGTTCGGGCTTTTGCGCCATATGGCGCTTCACGTAGCCATGAACTTTTTGCATGTGCTTAAAATCCGTTGCGGTCAGTTCGCCTTTTTTCTTCTGCAATATCCTGATGATATGTTCGCCCGACTTGTGTCCCACAGATTCGCCGTCGCCGCTGTCCCAGCCCACTTTTTTGGATTCATCCGTTTTTAACCATTTTTCCAATGCGGAAGCCGTCATATTGACCACCTGTTTAAATTCTTTGTAAATGGTTTCCTGTTCCTGCTTTTCCATTCCGTTGAAAATAATAAAGCCGCCCTTAGGCGGCTTCTTGTAAAACTAGAACCATTATTTCGCGGCATCCCGCAAGGCTTTGATCTGGTCGTGGGCAGCATTGATTTCCTGTGCCTGGCTGGTCACGGTGCTAACGGCGTCAGCTGAAAGGTCCCCGCTTCCCAGGGCATCCTGATAAGCCTTTTTGATAGCGTCTTCCCCACGTTCCGCTTCTGACAGAATGCTGGCTCGGTCCGAGCCCCCGAACAGGGACTTTACATCGATCCAGGCGCGGTGCAAAGTGCCGCTTACGCTGTTACCTGTTTCCACTTCCTCAGGAGAACCTACCAGTGCGGCCAATTCCTGGCCGTTCTTACGGCTTTGCGCCGCAAAACCTTCAAAGACGGCTTTCAGGTCGATGTTCTCGTCTTTAATATCCGCGATCGCTTTTTCAAAACCTGCTACACGGTCATTGTTGATCTCGATCAGGTCGTTCAATACGCCTGTTGTTGCTGTAGTTGTCATATGTTTTCTTTTAGATAGGCCTCATATAAAACCAATATCATGCCAGCGAAGCGAAAATTCTTTAATTTCTAAGAAAAATTATAGGATAATTGGAACTAGCGGAAGCCCCGAAGATGATTAAGGCGGAAAAGGCGATGACCTTGCTCTCCATTGTCGCCATAACTAAACAGCCTGTCGCACGCAAAGGACTCATTCGCATAAAAATATCGCAGCCCCCTGTATCACGCCCACCATTTTAAAGGAAAATTGATATCGTTTACGCAGCTGACAACCAAATCCGGCCGGTACCCGTATTGGACGAGCTGGTTCTCATCCGCAATACCAGATAACACAAGTATGGTTTTAAAGCCCATATAGATACCTCCTTTAATATCCGTTTCCATCGTATCACCGATCACCGTGACCTGCTCCGGGCGGAGATGCATATAGGCCGCTGCGGAACGCATCATCACCGGGCTTGGCTTTCCGATCACAAATGGCTGCCTTCCGCTGGCTTCCTCGATCATGGCCGCCGTCGCTGCAATACCCAGGTTATTCCAGCCTGCCCGGCGCGGGGACGGATCCCGGTTGGTGGCGATAAACCGTGCCCCCCCGAGAATCATCTCCACCGCCCTGTGCACCTTGTTAAGGCTAAACTCCTTGCCCTCCCCAAGAATAACAAGGTCGGGGTCTTTGTCCACGAGTTTTATGCCGGCATGATCAAGACTCTTTAACAGGCCCCCTTCGCCGAGCACATGCGCCGTACAGCCGGGATAGTGGTCTGTGATAAACGTAGCGGTAGCCATCGCACTGTTGTAGATATGTTCTTCGGTGACATCGATCCCCATACTTCCTAACTTACCGACCGCATCGGCCCGGCTATTGGCACTGTTGTTTGAAAGGAAGGTGAATGGAATTTTACGATCGGCCAAGTGCCGCACAAAAGTATCGGCGCCCTCGATCAGCTCTTCGCCGGCATAAATCACGCCATCCATATCGATCATTAATCCGTATTTTTTCATAGTTGATTCCAAGCGCTTTCGGGAAATGCGGTACTGGTACAGTATGGCTGGAACGCGCTGTATCAGTTGAAACACACGGGGTAGCAAATAGTTATTTTATCAAAAACGATTGATCAAAGAACGAACATCCGGCATAGTAATGACCCAATTTTTAGGGCCGGGAGTCAGGTGCCTGTGAAACAGTGTTACCGGTCGATTGGGAAAAAGTTTAAGCCGGGGAGTCAGATTTAAGTTTGTTCCTGAGAAACTCATCGAATTGATGCCAGTCTCCCTGGATGTAATCGAGTTTGACAATCAAAGTTTCATTGCCCATATGATTTTGCAGCCAGTAATCATTGATCAGCTCAAGGTGCGTTCCTTCAGGAAAATCAAGTATACCGAAAAGGGAAATATGAATTTTGATCGTATTTAAGCTTTCACGTGTGGTTTTATCACTTGGCAACATGTCGGGCAATTTTATACACTACCAACGTCCTTTAAGTTTGTTTAGAATATTTACACACTTTAGTTCGGAACTTTCGGCTGCTGTCTGTGTTAAGTCTCCATCCGGCGCTTTACTGTTAAAAACCAATTGATCAGGCATGGAACAATTTTATGGTGGCACCAGCGGCTTACAGATCAGCTTGCCCAAGCGTGATTTTCCGGCTACGCATGCGGACAAGTCCAGGCTGGCTTTTTACGGGATCCATGAAAACAGCATCGAGATCAATAGTTCGTTTTACAAATTACCGCAACTCAAAACCGTACAACGCTGGGCCGGAGAAGTACCCCTTGCGTTTAAATTTACTTTTAAACTCTGGAAAGAAATCACCCATCAAAAAGGCCTTTTATTTGACGCGGACAAGGTCCATGCTTTTATGGCCGCTGTTGCAGGCGCGCAGGAGAAGAAAGCTTGTCTATTGGTTCAGTTACCACCCGGTTTGCAGGTCAGTGCCTTCTTGCAGTTACAGGAACTATTGGCCGTGCTTGGGGCGTATGACTGGCGGATAGCTGTGGAGTTCCGTCATTTGTCCTGGTATAATGATGTCGTCTATCGTTATTTGAATACGCACGGGATCGCGATGGTCATCCAGGATATGCCCAGGTCAGCTACACCCCTGGAAGTAACCGTTGAAAACTTTGTTTACCTGCGGTTTCATGGCCCCTCGGGTAATTATAAAGGTAGTTACAGTGAAAGTTTCCTGGCTGAATACGCATCCTATATAACCGAATGGCAAGCGGAAGGCAAAACCGTTTATGCATATTTCAACAATACCGCCGGCGCCGCCCTCGCAAATTTGCATTTTCTGAAAAGCTGTTTAGAAAAGCCATGAGCCAGAAGTCCCGGCATTTTCTTTTAATACCGCGTCCTGCTTCTACGCAGCCATTTTTTTTCGAAAAGCGAAAACGACGCCCCCGATCAGGGGCAATAAACCCCAAACGTAATCATCGATTGGCAAAACACAGGTTCTCGTGAACGGCAAAGAAACGATCGGATAGTAAGTTCCGACCTGGCTTACCCCCTGCACCTGGCAAGTACCACTTGGGCTGCTTAAGGTCTGGATGTAAGTATGCGGCCCGCAGACATTTTCCCAAAGGACGAAGTTACGGCCGTTACCCGGGATAAATGTCCTGGAACCAATTGTCGTGGGTACATTAAAAACCTTATTATATGGGTCGTAGTTCGTGATCAGGCAGCCTTGCGCCCGGGCATCCTTCGCAACTATTATAAATATTATACAAGAAAATCGAACCACAAACTTTAACATAGAGACGCTGCATGATGATCAATTGATGGTGAGGATGTTGTAGGATTGAAGAGAGCGAACTCATTTAACGCTATAAAGAACCAATTCTGACCCACTAAATCCCCCCGCCAACTTGATTATTTAATAGTTAATCAATTAATTAGAAGTACAATAATTTGGCTATAAAATAAACGGTTATACGTTAGGTTAAAACTATAGGTTGTAATTAATGCAGTCTTTTTTCCTGAAAGTTAAGTTGAGCTGCTGATCATCATTGAAATGGGTCAGTCCTGCGAGGTTTACACAGTGTCCGGTTACAGAAAGGTCTGAATGAGATTGGTCCATGGTAAGGAATAAATACTGGGTACACGGTCAGCAAACAAAAGCCCCGTTCACTCGCTGTCCGGGGCTTTAAACCTAAACCTTATCACATTGTAAATGCGGGGTGCACTTACATGAATTATAATCAATAATAAGCTAATTTTTTGATCTTACCACATTTTATAGCAAGCGGGAGTTGTGTTTAAAGCTTCTGTCCGATCCGTCCGCTCTGACGATGCAAAATGATCCGTCAAACCTGGCGAAAAGCGGTTGGAGGTACGACCTATTTCCCATATGCTCAGCGATTTACAATTTCGGGGCATTTTGATCAGCAGGATGTGTCGCCGACAAAATAAAAAGTTTTCCTATCTATCTTTGATTTGTGCTCCTTCAAGTCAACAAACAAGCCAGCATCCGTCCCATGAGTGATTCAAAGCTAAAGATCCGCCATCGAAGAAAATACTTTTGTCGCACAGTCATCTTGTTATTTTTATCTTTCGGGAGACAAGCTGTTGCACAAACGGTCAATATCAACTTCCAGCCGAGTGGTACAGCGACACCAAGCGGGTATAAGGCAGACGTGGGACTGCCCTATGATGCCACCCGCAAATATGGCTGGATAGACCCGTCCAGCAAGCAACCCATCAGTTTGCAGGCAAATATGCGCTTACGCAGCGGCAC
Source organism: Mucilaginibacter sp. (assembly GCA_016763755.1). Taxonomy (GTDB): domain Bacteria; phylum Bacteroidota; class Bacteroidia; order Sphingobacteriales; family Sphingobacteriaceae; genus Mucilaginibacter. The sequence goes on along the minus strand of JAESTD010000158.1, from coordinate 12,732 downwards.
GGGAGACATCAAACAGTTATCCCTGGTCCAGATGCAAGCAACTACCAGCGGACAAGTACCGGGTGTTTGGGAGTACGCGGTGTCCAACGGCAGGTACCGGGTGACGGTGAGCGCGGGTGATAGCGGTTATTACGATAGTGATCAACAGATCAACGTGGAAGGGCTGCCAACCCTATCCGATTATATTCCGACCTCGGCAAGCCCATACCGGACATCAACCGCCATTGTGCAGGTGAACGATGGCAAACTGACGATCGATGCTACCGGGGGTGTCAATACCAAAATGAATTACCTCAATTTCTCACCCGCCACTGCAGTTACCGATACGGAAAGTCCTACCGTCAGTGCCCGGCTATCGGGATCTCAAACCTCAACGAATGTTTACAGCAACCAGGTTAAAATATACCTGACTGCAAAGGACAATGGCCCGGCCGGCCTTGCCTCCTTGCAATACGCCGTCAACAGCGGCTCTTATGTCAATTACCAATCGGCTTTCACCATCAATGTAGCCGGCAGTTACACGCTAAAAGTCAAAGCAACGGATGGAAACAATAATACAAAGACCGTAACCTATAATTTTAAAGTAACCACGCCCCAGGTCGAAGGCGCCTATATGTCCCTGAAAAACATGGATCTTATCCCGGCCAATGATGTGCTCGTGTTTTCCTTGATCCAAACCCCTTGGCGCCGCACCAGCCCGGCAACGACGCCTTATAATGCGAATCACGATAAAGTAAAACTCCGCGTTTACAATAAAGGAACAGGAAAGCTGAATATAACCGATTTGAAGCTTTCCAATACCGTTTCATGGAAGATCGCGTCGGTTAACAACGACACCACTGTCAGGCTCCCTTTTGGGGTCAGCTCCGGAGCTTACAGCGATGTCATCGTGCAATACAAGGCGAAGGATGTCGGGACACGGGTAAAGGTATTGAACGATACCCTGACGATTTTTAGCAATGACAAGGCCGCCCCGGTCAAGAAAGTTGACCTGCACGGAATATGGCAGGTGGCCGGCGAAAGCACGAACGAACCTTTTGCACAACAGATCATCAGCGCCTTTGGTTATCAAACCAGCACCGGCTATGGACATGATGACGGCGACATTAACGGCACCGCTAAAGTGCCCAGCTCCAGCGAGGTAAATGCCGCTTATTTTGTCCAGGCAGATAAAAGCAGACCGGTTACGGTTTATCAACTGGCGGCATATCACAGTTGCTGCTCAGCAGTGGAATCGGTCAAATATTTTGCGAAAGGATCGTCATCAACGACGACGCTGTTTACGCATAACAACCTTGACGGACAATCCGTCATTCCTAGGCTTGCCAATTCCAGCACCTCTCCGGCCCAGGGGACCTTTAATTTCCAGGGATCTTTCGGGTTTAAAATCGGTTCGTCTTCCTCCGACCGCTCGCAGAACGTGGATAAGCTGATCGGCATCCGCTTCCTGAAGGTGATGGATGCGGATGGCAATGTCGTTCCGAACGCGTACATACTTGACTGCGATTACCTGGGGACGGCTTATACCAACTATGATTACCAGGATAACGTTTATTACATCGATAATATCCAGCCGGAATCGGGTTCGCTTCATTATGCGGAACTGGTTTGCGCCACCTCCTCAGATGTCAGTTTTGCGACCACGGTGGTCGGGAATACGACCAGCGTTACGGTCGATCTGAAGAACAAAGGGAAAAGTTACAGCGATGGATCGAGTGATGGGAATATCAAGATCAGCCGTGCGGAAATTGCCGGCCCGGATGCTGCTGATTTTTCGGTCAGCGCCTTGCAGCGCACCGATCTTGCGGTACAGACCTCGACGCCGATCACAGTAAAATTCAAACCCGGCAGCGTGGGCATCAAAAATGCAGCCGTCCTCGTCTATTATAATAACGCTTTGTCCCCCTTGCGGATACCCTTATATGGCAATGCGAACAACAGTACATCAACGGTCAGCGTAGTCAAACGGATAAAAGGAGGATCGGACGTGAATGTAACGGTCAATAACAAAGTGTTCGAGGCGGACAAAAACTATCGCAGCGGATCCATTAAACTGGATATGCAGGTGGTCAGTTCAGGAATAAAAGCTACCGACAATGATATCCTTTACCAGACCTATCTTTCTGCAGCTGCGGACCTGGCGGAAACCAAATATGCGATCCCCTTGACCAACGGCAATTATATGGTAAGAATGCATTTTGCGGAAAACTACTGGACCGCGCCGGGTTCGCGGGTGTTCAGCATTTATATGGAAGATAAGGAGGCCCTTTCCAATTTCGATATCTATAACGAGGTCGGCTATCGCCAGGCGCTGGTCAAAGACTTTGACGTTACCGTCAATGACGGATCGTTGAGCGTACGTTTCAAACCCACTGCAAACCGGGTCTCCATCGCTGCGATCGAGATCTTTAAAGCGAACGGAACCGGCAATGCCAGCCTGTCAAACGCCCGGATGATGGTCCCGGACGAGGATAAGCCTACAGCGGGGCTGACCGTATACCCCAATCCGAATTCCGGGTACTACTTTAATATCAGCGCACGGGATTTCATAAACAACGAAAGCGCTGTATTAAATGTCATCGATTTTATGGGAAGAACGGTCCATTCGCAAAAAGTAAGTTTCAATGATGCCGGCTCGCTGGATCTGCAAATTTCGACCCCGCAAACCTTAAAAAAGGGTGTGTATGTCATCCAACTATTAGCCGGATCTAAAAAATGTTTTGCGAAACTACTGGTGGAATAAAGTATCCGATAGGCACGCGAATAAATCGAGCGGACGCTTTATCCGTGCAAACATTGACCAACACCGCGGGTTATAATTTGGATGGATTCAAATAAACCGACCGAGGTGTTAATCATAGACGATCAGGAAGTCGACCGGCAGATCTCAACCCTTTTGCTCAATAAACATGATAAAGACCTTATTGTACATCCTTTTGCCGACGGTCAGGAAGCAATAGCGTATTTGAATAACCTATTATCCGCCAAACGGTCCTTACCTGATTATATCCTTTTGGACCTGGTCATGCCGGCCATGGATGGCTGGCAGTTCCTTGAAGCATATGAAAAATTAAGCATCGCTGGCCATACCGGGCCGAAAATAATCATCCTTACCGGCGTCGCCGATACCCAGCGTCTCCACAGCTCGAGATTTCCATCCCAGATCAAGGTCATTGTCACGAAACCGCTTACGCCGGATCATATCAAATTGATTTTCGGCATGAACTGAGCAGGTGACCAGGTTTTACCGTGGCGGATCCCGTTGCCTGTATAGTGTTTTGGCCATCATCAATACCACAGTCTACAAAAAGCTACAAGGGGAAATTTACAGGTATTAAATTAGTTAATCCATGCGCACAGTGATTAATCAATACTTCAGGAAATTAAACTTCGATTAAACATTCCATGCTTTAGCTTTTTCTTAAAACGGATCGCTCAACGTGGTCATTATTTTGTGATAAGCAGAATATGAATCATCACCAGGGCCAAACCATTGAGTATATCGTGCGGAAAAACAGTTTCAGCATCAGCAACCTTGCGCTTCAGCTTGGCGTAAACCGCAGGACATTATATAATTATTTTGGCAGTGCAACGATCAAGCCATCCGTTATTTTACAGATCGGGGGCATCCTGAGACATGATTTCAGTAAGGAATTTCCTCATATGTTTCAAAGTCAGGAGTTCGAAACGACGATCAACGCCGTTCCGAAATTCAGCTTAATGGCAAACTCATCTCCGGATGATGAACTTTACAAAGAAAAGTATGTGGCCTTACTTGAGAAGTATAACTCATTACTGCTGGACCTGGTCAACTAAGCATATTTTTACTGTGTACTTATATTTGGGTGAAAAGAGATAGCCATCAAATTACGAATTTTTTGATCACCGTCACCAGGTAATTGATATCGAAAGGCTTTTTGATATAGGCATCAAATTGAAAGTTGCCGATAGCGATCGCCTGCTTTTGGTAAGCGGACATTAAGATCACCGGGATGTGCGCAGTCTCTGAATTTGTTTTCAGTAAAGTACAGATCTGCCCGCCGGACAAGCCGGGGAGCATATAGTCTGTCAAAACCAGGTCAGGTTGATGCAATTTAACCAGGCCGATCGCATCCTCGGTTCCCAGCGAGCCACTGACTTCAAATTTTGCATCATTCAGCACCATGGTCGTAATATCCAGGATCTCCGTGTCATCTTCAATAACGAGTATACGTTTCTTCATATTTTCATTTTAGATCAGGCCCCTGCAGGATGAACAATGCTTTTAATATTTTCAAAGCTAAGCGGTTTGCTTATAAAATCCTCAACGAAGGGATTGGAAAGGGACCTTTGTATGTCATCTTCGTTAAGAGAAGATGTTAATATATATATCGGTATCCTCTTAATGCGGTCTATTCCTGCCTTTGCATAAGCATTCAAAAATTGCCAGCCGTTAAACCTCGGCATATCCAGGTCAAGGAAAATATAATCAGGCAGGGAAAGCTTCTCCCGGCGGGAAATGTCTGTCAGCATGTCGATGGCATCCTTCCCATTTTCCAATGTATGAACTTTTAGATTTTTATCAAACCTTTTGAATAGTAATTTAGCGATCACGGTATCGATCGGTTGGTCGTCGATGACGTATATTTCAGCGCGGGAATCAGGCTCCATGCTTTGCAAACGATGATTTCAGCGCATTGTTTCAGGAATTGCTTTTTTTGTGCGGACTGATTTAAAAGCCCCAGATGGGTTTTTGCTTAAACGCTGTACCCGGCATCCGGATAACTTAGCATACGTTTTCCGGTCATCGCGCAGAAAATCAAAATATAGTCTTGCTTGTTATCGAAAGCATATGAATGATGACGGCTTTTATCTGATAGGGATCGGCTCTTCAGCGGGGGGGCTTGAGCCGCTGCAAACAATTGTCCGGGGTTTGTCTGCAGATATCAATGCGGCATTGATTATTGTGCAGCATATCCCGGTTGATTATGCCAGTAATCTGGACCAGATCCTGCAACGATTGACACCATTAAAGCTGATTCCCGTTGAAACGATCGAGTACGTAGAGCCGGGTAATATTTACGTGATGCGTGTTGGCAAACAAATGGTTTTGAAGGACCACTTCTTGTCGATCGAAGAACGCCAAACGGACGAACCAACAAACCGGACAATTGACCGGTGTTTTGAAAGCATTGCGAAAGAGGCAGGAGCTAAAGCTATCGGGGTGATCCTATCAGGCGCCGGCTTCGACGGTCTTGAGGGGGCAAAAGCCATTGAAGACAGGAAAGGATTGGTTATTGTGCAAGACCCGATCACGGCCGATTTTCCGTTAATGCCTCAAAACCTGATCGCAAACGATCACCCGGATCATGTATTATCCCCTGAAGATATCCAAAAGAAAATCAATAACTATGTTTTGGGGCATAAAAACGCAACCTGATGATGAGAAGATCCCAGCAAACTTTCTAACACACGCATTGTTCCTGTTTTAATTTTTAACGACCATTATCCGGGCTGCTATATGTTATTGAACAAACAGATTTCGATCATCTATTTTTTGAAACTGATCAAGTGGGACGTCCTGGCTGTCTTTGTTTATGCTTGCCTGGTTGGCGCAATGGATTACTTTTCCTTTTTTAAAGATCTTTCCATACCCTTTTCGATTTCCGCGATGATCGGGACGCTTTTGTCGCTGTTGCTTGCATTTCGTACCGCGCAATCTTACGAGCGCTGGTGGGAAGCGAGGACGGTTTGGGGATCCATTGTTAATGACAGTCGTACACTGATCAGGCAATTGATTCAATTTCTTCCGGAAAATGATCAAAAATCCGGTGTTGTGAAAGAATTTTCTATCCGGCAATCGCTCTGGTGTTACGCGCTCACCGAAGCGTTGCGGAAATGCCGGTCGGAGAAAGTGGACGAATATATGCGGGGACTGAATAAAGACAGTGATAACCGTCCGAATCTTTTGCTGACTTTGCACGCGGAACGACTATCGGAGATCAGCCGCGATTTCCAATTGAACCCCAACAAACAAGTACAGATGGATAACACGCTGCAGCGCTTGACCGATGCGATGGGTAAATGTGAGCGCATCAAGAATACGGTCTTTCCGAGGGCCTACAGTGTTCTCATCCATTTTCTGATCTATGTGCTGACGACGATCTTTCCGTTTGGTCTGGATGACCAGCACTGGGGCATTGAAATCTGCCTGGCCACCATCGTCCCCGTATTGTTCATCGCCATTGAACGGACTGCCATCCTGATGCAGGATCCGTTCGAAAATCAGCCGACAGACACCCCTATGAATGCTTTATCGGCCACCATTGAACGCAATCTTGCAGAAATGGCTTCGCTGCCAAAGCCCGAACAACCCGTTCCGCGGGATACATTTTATTTAATGTAAACTTCCCGGAAGTTCGACAAGATGTTTTTTCATGATCATACCGGCACATACATTCAATTGTATCACTTGCGTGCGTTACTTTGTATCGGAAACGGACACCGTAAACGACACACGATACACAATTCACTTATTATCAATCAATTATATATTTGGCATCAGGTTGGCGTCAATAACTGAAACCACTGTTGATCAGGCATTTAGATGGGGCAAGGGGATAAGGTTTAATAATTCTCAGTCATATTAAATTATTTATTATGGTCTCACATCAATTAAAATCTGCTTACCGCCATCTGTCGCGCTCAAAGACCTTCAGTGCCATTAACATCAGTGGTTTGTTCATCAGTTTAACGGCGGTAATTCTCATGTCCCTGTATATCGAGAACGAATTGAGCTATGACACCTTCAACAAAAATGCAGCGCACATTTACCGGATCGTTGATGATAAGAAAACCAACGCGCTGATGCAGCGCGGGGCGGGTTCACCCGGCCCACTGGCCCCCATATTGAAAAATGATTTTCCTCAAGTCATACAGGTCACGCGGTTCATCAACGGCGAAGCACTCGTCAAATACCAGGACAAAATGTTTGAAGAGCGGCATTTATATTTTGCAGACCCCGAGGTGTTCCGGGTATTCGACTTACCCATGACCAGCGGTAACCCGGCGGCAGCCCTGAAAGAACCCATGAGCGTGGTGATCACGGAAACGACCGCACGCAAATATTTTAACAGGTCCGAAGCGTTAGGCAAAGTCCTGGTGTTGAATAATGAAAACTTTAAGGTTACCGGAGTCATCAAAGATGTTCCTGACAATTCGCATCTGCGCTTTGATATCTTGGTATCGATGGCTACTGCCGAAAGGAAGGATTCGGGTTATGATTGGCTGTTCACGAATTGGTACTCCAATAATTTTTATACCTACGCCTTGCTGGCTGATGAACGTGCCGCAGCGGAACTTAACCAGCAGTTTGATGCTTTTGCGGAACGGCACAAGGCCAATTCTGCCGGGACAAAGCATCATTACAGCCTGGAAAAACTGACCGATATTTATCTGCACAGCGACCGTGAGAACCAGGCCGGGCCAACCGGCAACGTTAGCAGTTTATACATCTTTTCCGCCATTGCATTCTTTGTACTGCTTATCGCCTGCATCAATTTTATCAATCTCTCAACCGCACGCGCTGTGGAAAGGGCCAAAGAGGTCGCCGTGAAGAAAGTAAACGGGGTCAGCCGTTCTTCGCTGATCATCCAGTTCTTCACGGAATCCTTTTTAATGGCGGGGACCGCACTCACCCTGGCGGTTCTTGCCGCCGGTCTGTCTATGCCTGCATTCAACCGGTTCGCCGGAAAGCATATCCAGCTTGACATCCTCACGCCCTTACATGCAGGAGCGCTGGCATTGATCCTGTTCACCGTCGGGATCTTGTCCGGAATCTACCCGGCATTTATCTTATCCGGCTTCAAGCCGGTCACTGCATTAAAAGGTACGTTGCGGTCTTCACTCCGGAATACAATGATCAGGAAAAGCCTGGTGGTATTTCAATTTTCCATTTCTGTCATATTGATCATTTGCACCATCGTCGTTTTCAGGCAATTGCAATTTATGCAGCAACACGATCTGGGGTTCAAACCATCCCAAACACTGGTGATCAACTTTGAAGGGGATGCTACCGTGCAGAAACAAAACGATTATATCGTGCGTGAACTGGAACGGGTCAATGGCGTAAGATCCGTCACCGCATCTTCCGAAGTCCCGGGAGCTTCCACTTCCGGTGGTTGGTCCATGGAGTTCGCAAAAAAAGGTGGTGACACCATCCGCGCGGAACTACCCATATATTTAACTGATTTTAACTTTTTAAGGCAGTACCGGATCCCTATGGTCTCCGGCCGCTCCTTTTCCCCTGCATTCGCCGCGGACACGGTTGAATCGATGATTATTAATGAATCCGCTTTACGTAAGCTCGGGTTCAGGGATGCAGCGGAAGCCATCGGGGTAAGGGTTAAAATGTATCCCAATGACGCCAAAGTGATCGGCGTATACCGCGACTTCCATTTCCGTTCCCTGCAGCTGCCTGTCGAACCTTTGGCTATGCGGATCATGCCGGATAAATTCAGGGTATTCTCCGTAGAAATGGAAACTTCTGATGTAAAAAAGACGGTCGGGGATATTGAGACGCTCTGGAAAAAAATGGCGCCGCAGCGACCCCTGGAATATAGTTTTTTAAATGAACGGTTTAACCTGCAATATGCATCGGAGATCAAGTTCGGTCAGCTCTTCGGTCTGTTCACAACGCTGGCGATCAGTATCGCTTGTTTCGGACTATTCGGGCTCGCCTTATTCAGCGTAAAGCAGCGCCGTAAAGAAATCGGCATCAGAAAAGTGATCGGCGCATCGGTATTCCGGATCACAGCGCTGATCACCAAAGACTTTATCTCGCTTGTGCTCCTGTCGATCGTTATCGCTTGCCCTATCGCATTATTTGCCATGACCCAATGGGTCAGGACATTTGCCTTCCGGATACATTTATCCTGGTGGATATTTGCAGCGAGCGGACTGACCGCAGTTTTCGTAGCCTTGGTTACCATCGGTTACCAGGCATTAAAGGCCGCAATTGCAAACCCGGTGAACAGTTTAAGAAATGACTGATCACTGCGCAAGCGGAGCTAATTTGCGATCCCTTATGCGGCGATCATCTCATCAACGCGGTTGACCAAAGTATCCAAGTCGAACGGCTTGGCAAGAAAGCAGCTCGCCCCGGCATCATTGGCGATCCGCTCGCCTTCCCGGCTCGCAGAAATAATGATCACCGGGAGATCTTTGGTTTCCGGGTTTTGACGCAGATTTTTTAAGATCTGGTCCCCGGACAACACCGGCATCCAAAGATCCAGCAGGATCAGGTCCGGATGTTGTTTTTCGATCTCATCGTAAATATGAAGGCTGTTCTGCACCGGGATGATCCGGTATCCGGTCTCCTCAAGCACCAGTTCGAGCATATCCAGGATCCCTTCGTCATCGTCACAGATCAATATCGTTTTATTGCTCATCGCTTGTCCTTTCATCTAAAGGGAGTGTAAAATTGAATGTTGCGCCTCGGCCGGGTTCGCTCTCTACCCAAAGTGTCCCGCCGTGGTTTTTGATGATCTGGTCGCAAACGTACAAACCGATGCCCATCCCGGGAAACCGTTGCTGTATCTCGCCGACGCGGTAAAAGCGCTCAAATATTTTTTTCTGATCCTCCATCTTAATGCCCATCCCCTTATCAGACACCGACACTTTTAGAAAATTGCTGACCCTTGATAGGTAGACAAGCACCTCCCCTGATTCAGGCGCATATTTAATGGCGTTCGATAACAGGTTGTTGATGACCTGCACGATATGGGATTCGTCACCGGTATAACTATTCGTCGCACTACCCTGGAGGTTGATCTGGTGCGTTTTAGTTGCGGATTGTATATTCTCAACGGCCTCCTTTACTGCCGAATCAAAATCGAAAGTCTCTTTATGCAATTCAATATTGCCGGTCTGGATCCTGGACATGTCCAGCAATTCTGCGATCAGGTTGTTCAGGCGTTCAACATAGATTCCTGTCTTACGTAAAATGTCTTTGTATTTGTCACTGGCGTTTGCCGGTAACAACCGCTGCATCATCTGGACATAGCCCTTGATCGTCGTCAGTGGCGTCTTGAGCTCATGACTGGCAATGGAAAGAAAATCATCCTTCCGGCGTTCGATCTCCCGCCTGTCGGTGATGTCCTCGATGGCGATCAATATCCTGTCTTTATACTGGCCTTCCAGTTCGATACGGTGCGCATTCAACAGCATGAGCTTTTTCCCGATGTGCGGAAAATCATGTTCTACCTCGAATTCTTCGACCGGATTGTTCGTCGGCAGGATATTTTCCAACAATTCTTTCAGTTTTGGAATATCCCACTGCCCGTTCCCCAGTTCATAAAGCAGTTTACCTTCAGTTTCCTCCCTGGAAACTTTAAAGGTTTTCAGAAAATGATCGTTGACACTCAGGACTTTAAAATCCGGGTTCAATACGACCAGGCTCTCCCTCACCGTTTGTACGATACTGGACAAATAGTCTTCGCTGTCTTTCAGGCTTTTGGTCCGTTCCCTGATCTGGGATTCCATGATATCCTGCTGATGAAGCAATTCCTGTTCTGCCTTCTTCCTGCGGGTGATATCATTTTGCACGCCGATAAAAAATAAGACATTGCCGTGCTCGTCCTTGATCGGGGACATATAGAGCTCGTTCCAGAAAAGCGTCCCGTTCTTTTGGTAGTTACGCATTTCTACCACGCATTCGGCACCATCCTTTACCGCTTGGCTCAGCATGAACCTTTCTTTTTGATTCCTGTCCTCTTTCTGGAGAAAACGGCAGTTATGGCCGATGATCTCCTGGCGCTGGTAACCGGTGATGCGTTCGAATGCCCGGTTGCAGTAGATAATGGGATTATCAGGCTGTTGATTATCGGTCAGGATGATACCCGATATCGATGAATCCAAAGCCTGGATCAAAATCTGCAGATCCTGTTTGACCGTGTCGTTGGAAAAAGAAAATTTTCCGTTATTTAAGCTGTGCAAGGCATTTCCTTTCTAAATTTGAAGCATCATGGCAAATTATCTGCCAATCCCGCTCATTTGCGCCTATTGTTAATTTTTTGGAAGTAAATTAATTAATGGTTATCCGGCTGACCGCTTTTGTGGGTATCAGTGGTACCCTATCCCGCGGACCTGTACTAAATTTAAAACATCAGGGATGTTCTGCCAAGCCCACGGTACCTGGCGGAAAATGATCTTGCAGGGCTTTTGATCAAATAGACCTTCAGGGTCCCGGACGTTGCAAAATGATTATCCATATCCGCTATCAAACTGACATTTTCAGCTAATGACCGGACCTGCTGAGGGTTTTCCGATGTGATCAAAATCAGCTCTTCCGGCAGCGCGGGAGGTGACCATTCCGCGAAACTGTTGCCTTTGGCAAATACCTGTACAGGCGGGCCATCCGAATAATATTGGATAGCGGCGGCAGCTGCATAATTTTCCGTGTAAACGGCCGCCATTTTTGCTTCCGCTACCTTTTTGGCAAGGTCCTGCCAGGCCAGCATGTCGGCAAAATATTGGGGCAAGGCGTGAACACGGCCGTCATCCCACCGCAGGGGCTGATCAATGGGTGTATAGGTATGCATCAGGCTAAGGTACCTTTTCATCAAACCGAAAGGCAGAATGGGTAAGACGACCGGCAATGCGATCAGCCCTACTGCTGCCATCCCTGAAAGCAAGGCCGCCTTCAATACAGCAGGCCGCGCGGTCAGCATTTTTTCCCAGCACAAACCTCCGGCTGCGAATAGAAACGGGAATGCCCCGAGCAGGTAATACAATTTGCCATTCAGCAGGTAGAGCGCAGGCAGCAGGATCAAAAAGCCGTAGCCGGCAGGCCGGTATACTTTCATTTGGTCGCGGGCTGTCAGCAGGTAGGCGATGCCTGCGAGCCAGACCGCCATGGCCGCGCCATGAAAGAATAACAACTGGAAAATAAAGTCCCCCGGGCCCTGATAAACCTGGCGATGGGTGACCAACTGCAAATAAGTAATCCCGGGAAAACCGTGCTGGTATTGCCAAAGGATATTGGGCAGCACGATGATCAGGATCAATAAAACAGGGAGAATTAATGTCCGGGAACGTTGGGCCAGTCTTGATTTCCATAGGAACGGGAGCACAAAGAACAGGAGGAAGAGTAAGATGGAATATTTGTTCAGTATGCCCAGGCCGGTCAATACCGATGCGGTAAACAAATAGCTGTCCTTGCCGCTTTGCCGGTAGCTCAGCAGGCTATAAGTGATCGCCGTCCAAAAAAACTGGTCAAAGATAACAGGTTGCAGCAAATACGAGGTAGCTGTAAAGGCGGGGGAGCATAACATCGCGGTGCAGGCCAGCGTAACGGCCATTTTGCCCCCGCCAAGCCGTTGGGTCATTTTCCCTGTGAATACCACCATCAGCGCCGCGCAGGTACTGGGCAGCAAGCGCCAGGCGAAAAGACCGGTTCCGAAAATTGCGGAGGATAGTTTGACCATCCAGGTGATCAGGGGCCCATTGTCCAGGTAGCCCCACTGCGGATGGTCACTTAATGCGATATAGTACAATTCATCTGCATGCAAGCCATAGTTGGAATTGGCCGCAAAATGTAATAAAAGCTTTCCTATGGCAAAGCATGCGATCATCCTGTTGATACGACCAGGAGCGTTCGCCGATGACAGAGATCCGGTTGCAGGAAAAAAAGTGCTCACGCCAGCAGCGCTTTAACAACCGCTGCTGATGCGGCTTCACCGAAGTCGAGCCCCG
>JAESTD010000157.1 GCA_016763755.1 Mucilaginibacter sp. | reverse complement strand
GTAAGGGTAAAAATTACAACCATGATGCTTACGCCGATAACGCTAAGGTATTTGCGCAAACTGCCCACGAAGCTGGTTTGGCAGAGATACAACTCTCGCAGCTGGCACTAAAACAATCACAGGATACTTCTGTAACCTCAATGGCTAAACGCATCATTGCCGACCACACAGATGCTGATATGCAATTAAAAAAGATTGCCGATAAAGAGAAAATAGCTTTAAGTGATACACTTACCACCGCCCACACCGATGCACTTAAAAGTTTAACAATTAAAAGAGATACTGCTTTTGACAAAGCCTATTCGCAGGTGATGGTGAACGATCATGAAAAAGCTATAAAACTATTTGACGCTGCCATAGAAAGCACAACCGGCGATATACAGGATTTTGCTAAAGAAACATTGCCCAAACTGCAAAGCCATTTTAAGATGGCTAACGCTTTGTGTACAGATATGAAATAAGTCGGAACTCGAATTTATGAAATTAAAAGAATTGTACGACGTCTTGGTTACTGTAAAGTACAATTCAACTAATTCATTAAACTCTTTTTATTCGAGTTCAGACCACTCCAAACGCATATTTAACATCACTCCAAAATTCATCAAGCGCAATAATCCGCGGTTTAAAAAATGATATAAGTTCCGGCCAGTTGTCCTGCTGATAGATGCTGGTGGGAGATAGATCTTTGTAAATACGGCTAACGGTTTTGCCATATTCGTCTGCATCATGCAATTTCCATTGCCATTCCTCGCCTAAGACATCATGCAGGATATTTTTGTAGGTTTGAAACTGCTCAAAATACAGTTCCTGCAATTCTGTATCAGGATGGGCGAGATCTATAGAAATACTTGCCCGCTTATTATCAGCCTGCATCCTGAAATAAATATGTTTGGCACCGGTTTTATAATTCACCCAATTTACACGCAGGCCTTCCGCAGAAAATATCGGCGCCATGTATTGGCCAAAAGCCGTCCAGAATGCCTGCCGTAATTGCGATGCTTGTTCTTTGCTGTACATTTTAAAGGTGGCTAACTTAAAAGAAATACCCCGCACCCACAATTATTTGCCTTTAAATATTACTTTAGCGTATTGCATTGCATCATATAAATTATCTGCACCATGAAACTTCTACCGGCGCTGTTATTACTGCTTCCGTGGCTGGCTTTTGCCCAACCCGCACCAAAACCTTATGGCCCTTTGCCTACACAGGGCCAGTTGAATTGGCAGGAAATTGGCATGTACTGCATTGTACATTGGAGTACAGCTACCTATACCGACAAGGAGTGGGGGTATGGAGATGAAAGCCCGGAGATAGTTAACCCATCAAACTTTGATGCCATGCAAATAGTTGGTGCAGCCAAAGCGGGCGGATTTAAAGGCATCATCGTAGTGGCTAAACATCACGATGGCTTTTGCTTGTGGCCAACCAAAACTACAGATCATAACATCTCAAAAAGTCCGTATAAAAATGGAAAAGGAGATATTTTGCGCGAGTATCGCCAGGCCTGCGATAAACTGGGCATGAAGATGGGCGTTTACTGCTCGCCATGGGATAGGAACAATAAACTTTACGGTAAGCCCGAGTATGTGACAGAAGTTTACCGTAAACAATTACAGGAGTTATATACCAATTACGGACCATTGTTTATCACCTGGCACGATGGTGCCAACGGTGGTGACGGATATTATGGCGGAGCGCGCGAGGTAAGGAAAATAGACCGTTCAACCTACTATGGCTGGGATACAACCTGGGGCATAGCACGCAAACTGCAACCTAACGCAGTTGTTTTTGGCGATGTTGGCCCCGATGTACGGTGGGTGGGTAATGAAAATGGACAGGCCGGCGAAACTTGCTGGGCAGCCTACACGCCGCATGCACCTGATGAGGGCAAGACGCCCGGCAACGGCTACGTTAAAGATTACGAAGGTACTGAAGGCCATCGCGATGGAAAATTTTGGATGCCCGCCGAGTGTGATGTATCACTACGCCCGGGCTGGTTCTATCACAAACGCCAGGACGATTCTGTTAAAACACCAGCAAAGTTGTTAGCGCTTTATTACAGCAGCGTTGGCAGAGGAGCCGCATTTGATCTTGGCTTATCACCAGATCGATCCGGTAACCTTAACGCTAACGATGTTGCTTCATTAAAGACATTTGGAACAATATTGAATAAAACTTTCGCCACAAATCTTGCCAAAGGTGCCAGTGTTACAGCCAGCAATATACGCGGTAAGAACGCCGCTAAATACGGTACCGCAAAGTTAACTGACGCTGACCGTTATACTTACTGGGCAACCGATGACAAAGTAACCACAGGCAGCATCGTTGCAGATATGCATAAGCCGGTTGCATTTGATGTGATTCGCTTGCGCGAAAATATTAAACTTGGGCAGCGTATTGATGCTGTAGCGATTGATGCGTGGGAAGACGGTAAATGGAGAGAGATTGCAACGGCAACCAGTATTGGTGGTAATCGTTTAATAAGATTAGCCGAAAAAGTAACTGCGCAGAAAGTTAGGGTGCGTGTTACCAAAGCGTCGGCAAGTATTGCTTTAAGTGATTTTGGATTATTTAAAGAGGCCTCTAAAGATGGGTTAGCTGCAATGTAAAATAACCCTAAGCTTTAGAAATTTAAATGAAAAGGTTGATCTGGATACTGTGTCTTTTTTGCTTAAAGGCGTCCGCTCAAACACGCAAACTTTACACCGATGGCGCCAAGCCCAAACTGGTATCTAAACAATTTAAGTTTACCGAAGGCCCGGCTGTTGATAAAGCAGGAAATATTTATTTTACAGATCAACCCAATAACGAGATCTGGAAATACGATGTAAATGGCAAGCTATCTATTTTTACGGATAAGGCAGGCAGGGCCAATGGAACATACTTTGATAGTGAAGGCAATCTGATCGTTTGCGCAGATGAGCACAACCAGCTTTGGCAAATAAGCCCGGAAGGTAAAGTAAAAGTATTGCTTAATAGCTATGAAGGTAAGTTGTTTAATGGTCCCAATGATCTGTGGGTAGATAAACATGACAACATCTATTTCACCGACCCATATTTTCAGCGCGATTATTGGAAGCGAAAGAAATCTGAACTGAATGGTGAAAAGGTGTTTCTGCTTAAGAATGGACAAAGCAAACCCATTGTATTGGATAATCTGGTGAAACCTAATGGGATAGTAGGCACGCCGGATGGCAGGTATTTGTTTGTGGCCGACATTGGTGCAGGCAAGATCTATAAATACGATATCAAACCTGATGGTACAGTCTCAAATAAACGCTTATTTTTTGCAGCAACAGCTGATGGTATTACTTTAGATGAGTTAGGCAACCTTTACCTGGCAGGTAATGGCATCACCATCGTTGATCCAAAAGGAAAGAAGATAACTCATATTGACATCCCACAGCCATGGACTGCCAATTTATGTTTTGGAGGCACTGATAAAAGAACGCTTTTCATAACTGCATCTAAAGCTATTTACATCATGAAGATGAATGTAAAAGGAATGGAGTAACAGAAAAACTATGAATAAATATTTTCTGATACTTGGTTTGCTTTTTTTTATAACTCCTGCATCCGCCCAGGAGCAATGTGCGTGCGGTACCAATAAAAAGCTTTCAGAATTGATCGATTGTAAGCCTATCAAACTGAAAAATCAAGCACAGCTCTACTGGCAGTTCAATTGCGATTCGTCTTGGCTTACTTTTAAAAGCAAGAGCGGGATAAAAAAGATCATCTACTCAATGCCTATCGCAATAGAACATACCGGCCAATTAGGTTACAGTTTTGCCACGGAATACAAACAGGGCTTTTTAATCAAAAATGATGTAATAGCGGGGTGTTGCGCACCACCAAGGTTTATATTATTCGATAAAAATACGGGAGATAAGTTAGTTGATTATGGTCCTTTGTTATTCTACAGCAAAGATTATCAAATACCGGTGGTTGCTTATTATCGTGATGATGCCATTATTATCCGCAACGTTGGCACCAACAAACTCAATATTGTTAATTTACCCAAAGGGCTGATTCCTCATTCGCAAAAGGCAGGGGAAAGACCGGCTCCTGAATATTTATTTGATACTGAAACTGCCGGAAAGGATCTGATAATTACCTATCGCTACCTCAAACCAAATCCAAACGAAAGCTGGCAAAAAGAATCTGTTAAGATAGACCTTGAAAAATATCGTGAAAAATAGCTACGACCAACGTCTTTTTACAATCCGGTTAATAACCAATATCTACTCGCTAATCAATTAATATCTAAAAATCTTATCTTTGCGGCTTGCAAATGAATAAGAAAGTCGCTTTTTATACACTTGGCTGTAAGCTCAATTACTCGGAGACTTCATCCATCGGCAGGTTGTTTACCAACGCTGGTTACGATACCGTGGAATTTACCGATACACCCGACGTTTTTGTGATCAACACCTGTTCGGTTACTGAGAACGCTGATAAAAAGTGTAAGAAAATAGTAAAAGAGGCGCTTAAAATATCGCCTGCTGCATTTGTAACCATTGTGGGCTGCTACGCGCAACTGAAACCCCACGAGATTGCAGAGATCCCGGGCGTTGACATGGTTCTTGGCGCTGCGGAGAAGTTTCAATTGGTAGATCATATCACTGACCTTACCAAAAAGCCCAAAGCCGTTGTTTATAATCAGCCGGTTAGCGAGGCAAATGAATTTGTACCATCTTTCTCTATCGGCGACCGTACGCGTACCTTCCTCAAGGTGCAGGATGGCTGCGATTATTCATGTACTTTTTGTACCATTCCGCTGGCGCGTGGCGGGAGCAGGAGCGATACCATCGAGAATGCTGTTGAGCAGGCAAAGCAAATTGCTGCATCGGGCGTAAAAGAAATTGTGTTGACAGGTGTAAACCTTGGCGATTTCGGCATCCGTAACGGACAGCGCGAAGACAGGTTCTTTGATCTGGTAAGAGCTTTAGATGAGGTTGAGGGTATAGAAAGGATCCGTATCTCATCTATAGAACCAAACCTTTTGAGTGATGATATCATCGAATTTGTATTCACCTCAAAACGTTTTGTACCGCATTTCCATATCCCGCTGCAATCGGGCAATAATAAGATCTTAGGTCTAATGCGTCGCCGCTATCGCCGTGAGTTATATGTTGAGCGTGTTGCTAAAATAAAAGAACTGATGCCGCACTGTTGCATTGGTGTGGATGTTATTGTAGGTTTCCCCGGCGAAACGCGCGAGGATTTTGTGGACACTTACAACTTCCTTAATGAACTTGATATTTCATACTTGCACGTGTTTACCTATTCGGAACGCGAAAATACCCCTGCAGCCGAGATGAGCGGCACTGTGCCCGGCTCCACCCGTGCAGACAGAAGCAAAATGCTGCATATCCTGTCTGACAAAAAACGTCGGGCTTTCTATGAAACTCAGTTAGGTAAAACCGATGAAGTATTATTTGAAGGCGATATAAAAGACGGCTTTATGCACGGTTTTACCCGTAATTACGTTAAGGTAAAAGCCAAGTACGACCCTGTATTGGTTAACGAAATTAAAACCGTGCATTTAACAGCAATTTCACCGGATGGTGATGTTGAAATAACAGAAAGCGAAGAAATATTAGTGCATTAACTATTATATTCGCCCGACAAACTTGAGCTCCTATGTTTCCAAATCTCTACTTCCTTGTTGAATACCTGACAGGGGCGCACATTGAATTTCTTAAGATCGTACAAACCTTCGGCTTTTTTGTTGCTATTGCTTTTATGGGCGCATACTGGGCGTTTACGCAGGAGTTTAAACGCAAAGAAGCTTTAGGTTATATCAAATCGTTCAAGAAAACAGTGACTGTAGGCGCAAAGATCACTACGTTTGAGTTAGCGAGTAACGCCGTATTCGGTTTCATAATATTCTACAAAATATTTGATGTTGCGCGGAATTTTAGTGCTGCGGTTAATGACCCACAAGCTTTTCTGCTTTCAACACGTGGTAACCTCATCGGTGGTATTTTAGGCGCCGCAGGTTTTGCATACTGGGCCTATTATGAGAACAAAAAACAAGAGTTATCCGCGCCTGAGAAACGCACCATAGATGTACACCCTTACGAATTGATGGGGAGTATTTTACTTTGCGCGGCAGTTTTTGGCTTCGCGGGAGCTAAGTTATTTAATGCTTTAGAGAACTGGGATGCTTTTATGAAAGACCCGGTTGGCATGCTGATAGGCTTTAGTGGATTAACCTTCTACGGCGGCTTAATTTGCGGCGGTGCTGCAGTTTTGTACATCGCTAACAAGCACGGTGTAAAGCCATTCACTATGCTTGATATTGGCGCGGCAGGTATGATGCTATCTTACGGCCTTGGTCGTATTGGTTGTCAGATGGCCGGCGATGGCGATTGGGGTATCCCTAACCTAAAATCAAAACCAAACTGGCTTAGCTGGGCACCAGATTGGATGTGGAGCTTTAAATACCCGCACAATGTCGATCAATCTGACTACGATAACCGCATCCCCGGTTGCATAGGAAAATATTGTAACGAATTAAGGCTACCTGTTTATCCTACGCCATTCTATGAAACCGTAGTTTGTTTGATCCTGTTCTTCATCCTTTGGAAAATGCGCCACCGCATTAAAGCACCAGGAGAATTTTTTGGAATCTACATGATTATGGCCGGCGTTGAGCGTTTCTTTGTTGAACTGATTCGCGTGAATACCAAATATGTGGTAGCAGGCATATCATTTACCCAGGCCGAGATGATCTCTGTTATTATGGTTGTCGGTGGTTCATTACTGATCTACTTCGGCAATAAACGTTTTGCCAAAACCGGTGCGGTGAACGCATAATAGTACTATTTAAATTTACCTTTATCATGAACTTCAATCAAATTATTGATCGAGTTATAGATGTTTCTAAAGAAGCCGGTCAGTTTATACGCCAGGAACGTAAAACTTTTGATGCAGAGCGTATTGAATACAAAGGCTTAAACGACCTTGTATCATACGTTGACAAAACTGCCGAAGAGAAGATAGTAGCCGGACTGGAATTGATCCTACCCGAAGCTGGTTTCATCACCGAAGAAAAAACAACCAACAAAATAGGAGAGCGTTACAATTGGGTTATAGACCCATTGGATGGCACTACTAACTTTATCCATGGCTTGCCAAGTTTCTCCGTAAGTATTGCTTTACAAGAGTATGAAACTCCGGTTTTAGGTGTGGTTTACGAAGTGAACCTGGATGAATGTTTCTCGGCCCATAAGGATGCACCTGCTTACTTAAACGGTAACGAGATAAAGGTAAGTAATAAACCCAAAGTTGCCGATAGCCTGATAGCAACCGGTTTCCCATATTACGATTTTAGTTATCAGGAGCGCTACATTAAACTCTTTACCGAGTTAATGCGCAACTGCCATGGCCTGCGCCGTTTAGGCTCAGCTGCGGTAGATCTGTGTTATACGGCTTGCGGTCGCTTTGAAGCGTTTTATGAGTACAACCTGAATGCCTGGGATATTGCAGCCGGTATCGTAATTGTTCAGCAAGCCGGCGGCGAAGTTGTAAACTTCCATGGCGGCAACGAAGTATTAAAGAAACGGGAATTGGTGGCTACGAATGGTAAGATAACTAAGGAATTGCTGGAATACATTGAGAAGTATTTTAACGTCTGATCTTCTCTTTTCTAAATGTAAATGAGCTATAACACAAAAAGCCGATTGGATATCCAACCGGCTTTTTATATTTTATCAGTGTAATCTTGAATTACAGCGCTTCGGAAACTACCTCGGTAACTTCAGGAACCATACGTTTCAACAGATTCTCAATACCTGCTTTAAGGGTAACGGTTGAAGACGGGCAACCGCTGCATGAACCGCGAAGCTCAACGGTAACTACACCTTCGTCGAACGAGCGGTAGGCAATCGCGCCACCATCTTGTTCAACAGCCGGACGAACGTAATCATTCAGGATCTGTTGAATTTTAATTTCAGTTTCAGTACCTTCAAACTCAACGTCAGTTTCCTGCTCGGTTTCCTGTACTTTATATTCAGCCTCAACGGCACCTTTTACAAATTCTTTAAGTATTGGCTGTATATCATCCCACTCAGCACCTTCGGTTTTAGTAACCGTAACAAAGTTGCTGGCGAAAAACACCCCGTTAACAAAGTTGAACTTGTACAATTCCTTAGCAAACGGCGATTTCTCGGCGCTTTCTTTAGTAGGATAATCTACGCTACCGTTGATCAGCAACTTGTTCACAATGAACTTCATTGTTGCCGGATTAGGAGTAGCTTCGGTATATACGTTGATATTCATCTTGTTTCTTATTTATAAGTAGAACAAATATAAACAGGGTTTTGATTTAAGCATCCTGTTTAAAGTGTTTTGACTTGGTTGTGACTGTGTAAGCTTAGAGGGAAAAGTCAAAAGCTAAAAGCGATAAGCAGCTTTTTGCCTTTCGCTTTTGGCTTAAAGCTTATATACCCGTGTAATTCTTCGGCGTGATCGCCTTTATTTCGTTCTTAACATCGTCGCTTACATTCAATCCATCCACAAACTCAGCTATGGTTTGGGCGTTTACCTGTGTGTTGGTACGGGTAAGTTCTTTCAACGCTTCGTAAGGATTAGGATAGCCTTCACGGCGAAGGATGGTTTGGATAGCTTCGGCAACAACAGCCCAGTTAGCCTCAAGGCTTGCGTTGATGGCCGCCTCGTTCAACAATAACTTGTTTAATCCGCGTAACGTAGATTTGAAGGCGATGATGGTATGTGCTACCGGTACGCCGATATTACGCAGAACGGTTGAGTCGGTTAGATCGCGCTGTAAGCGAGAGATAGGCAGTTTTGCTGCCAGGTGTTCAAACAATGCATTAGCAATACCAAGGTTACCTTCGCTGTTCTCAAAATCAATAGGGTTAACCTTATGTGGCATCGCCGATGAACCTACTTCTCCGGCTTTGATCTTCTGTTTAAAGAAGTTCATACTGATATACGTCCATATATCACGGTCAAGATCAACGATAATGTTATTGATGCGTTTCATTGCATCGCATTGTGCAGCAAAATTATCGTAATGCTCTATCTGGGTAGTATACTGTGACCTATCGAGGCCTAAAATATTATTGATAAAATGATTGCCAAAAGCTTTCCAGTCGATAGTTGGGTACGCAACGTGGTGCGCATTAAAATTACCTGTAGCACCACCAAATTTGGCGCCATGCGGCACGGCTTTTAATTGCTCTACCTGCTTTTCCAATCGCTCAACGAACACCTGTATCTCTTTACCCAAACGCGTAGGAGACGCGGGTTGGCCATGGGTGTGCGCCAGCATCGGAATATTGGCCCATTCATTAGCATATTCTTGAAGTTTGGCTATTAGCGACGATATTTCCGGCAGGTAAACATCTTCTAAAGCCAGTTTAAATGAATAGGGAATAGCTGTGTTGTTGATATCCTGAGAGGTTAACCCGAAGTGGATAAACTCCTTTAGTTCCTCTAATCCAAGTTTATCAAACTCAGCTTTTATAAAATACTCAACCGCCTTAACATCATGGTTGGTGGTTTTCTCAATGTCCTTAATGGCCACTGCATCTGCCTCTGAAAAATTTCTGTAGATATCGCGTAACTTTTCCGTGTTGGTTTTATCAAAACCTTGTAGCTGCGGCAGCGGATGTTCGCAAAGGGCTATAAAGTACTCTATTTCAATAAATACCCGGTATTTGATCAAGGCAAATTCTGAAAAATAAGCTGCAAGCGCTGATGTTGAATTACGGTACCTACCGTCGACAGGAGATATGGCAGTTAGGGAATTTAAATCCATTGAGTGATTTTTTTGCAAAGATAGACAATTGTGGAAAATGGGCGATTGTAATGCAGAAGTAATTTCCGATGGAAACTTTGAAATCTAAAAATGTTTCCATAGTTTTGACCAATAATGTCAAACGGTCAAATCGATAGAATAATTTTAGGTGCCGAGGAGCTTTTTTTGCAGGCAGGCATCCGCAGCGTTACTATGGACGATATAGCCCGCCATTTGGGTATGTCAAAGAAAACCATTTATCATTTTTTTAATGATAAAAACGACTTGGTTATGGCGCTGGTCAAGAAAAAACTGCAGGAAGATGAATGCCAGATAGTGGATATCATCAACAAATCATCGAATGTGATAGAGGAGATGATCAACATGATGAAGGCTTCTGAAGAGATCTTCGGGCGCATTAACCCGATCGTGATACATGACATGCAAAAATATCACCCGCAATCATGGGCCGAGTTTCAAAAGTTTAAATCTGAAGTGCTGGTTAAAACTTTAGAAGAACTTTTACTAAAAGGCATAAGCCAGGGTCTTATCAGGGCCGATCTTGATGTGAAGATCTTGGCTAAAATGCGGGTTAATCAATTTGAGATGGGCTTTAACACAGCCATTTTTCCGGTATCTCAGTTTAACCCATGGACAGTGCAATATCAGATGTTAGAGCATTTTAACTATGGTATATGCACGCTTAAAGGGCATGAATTGCTCGATAAATACAAATCGGAGCACATCGAAAAAAAAGCGAGCTGATATCATTGCTGCTGACACAAGGCTGTCAATAACAACACTTGTTTTGCATTACACAAACAACAAACTATCACATACACAACAAATGAAACGAATACTTACCCTACTAATATGCATAACGGGGGCTTTAAAGAGCTTCGGGCAAACGCAGCCGGCGCAACCGATGCACAGCTTTACGGTACAGGAGGCTATAAATTACGCATATGAGCATCAAGACTCGGTTAAAAATGCTGTTTTAGACGTTAAGAGTGCCGAGTATAAAGTAAAAGAAACAACCGGTATTGGTTTGCCACAAATAAACGGTACTGCCAGTTTTCAGGATTACCTGCAAACGCCATCAGTGTTATTTCCCAGTTTCTTAGATGGGTTGTACCAGATCTTAAACTCAGAAGGCGTAAAAGGTGCGGACGGACAAGTTATCCCGTTGAAGAGTTTTGGTCAGCAAAAACTTAGTATACAGCAAAAATATAATGCGAACGTAGGTGCATCATTATCTCAGATTTTATTTGACGGTTCATATCTGGTTGGCTTAAAGGCTTCAAAAACATATGAAGAATTATCGCAGCGTAACCTCATTCGTACCCGTATTGAAACCAACGTAAACGTTACCAAAGCATACTATCAGGTGTTGGTAAGTAACGAG
Source organism: Mucilaginibacter sp. (assembly GCA_016763755.1). Taxonomy (GTDB): domain Bacteria; phylum Bacteroidota; class Bacteroidia; order Sphingobacteriales; family Sphingobacteriaceae; genus Mucilaginibacter. Next base: position 16,900 of record JAESTD010000157.1, on the reverse strand, counting down.
CAGATACGTTTGCTTGATGCAAATATCAACCAACTTAAACAGCAGGTTGATCAAACAACGGCTCAAAATAAGCAGGGGTTTGTTGAGAAGATCGATGTTGACCGTATAACTGTTCAGTACAATAACTTGCTTACCACGCGGGAAAATACTTTAAGGCTTTTGGGCCTTAACTATCAATTGCTGAAGTTTCAGATGGGGATGCCCATTAATGAAGAATTACGCCTATCTGATAAACTTACCGATGTAATGCTTGATGCTAATGCCGATGCTGCTGTAGCTAATGACAGTACTTTCTACCTGCGCCGTGTAGAGTATAATTTGGGCGAGACCGCTGTAAAACTCAATCAGCTTGATCTTAAACGTAAAAAGGCAGCTTACCTGCCTACATTATCCGCAGTTGCCAACACATCCGCTGTATATCAGAACAATAGCTTCGGACAATTATTTAATGCAAGCTATCCGGCAACCTATGTGGGTTTAAATTTAACCATTCCGATTTTTAACGGCTTTCAACGCCGTTACCAGGTTAAACAGTCTGAGATTGCAGTGGAGAAATCAATTAACGATCTGCACAATCTTAAAAACGGGCTAAGTCTCCAGGCAAGTCAGGCGCGTATCAACTTTATTAATGGTTTGCAAACTCTTAATAATCAAAAAGAAAGTCAAAAACTGGCGCAGGAAGTATTACGCGTATCAAAGATCAAATACCAGCAGGGAGTAGGCTCGAGTATTGAAGTTACACAGGCACAAACCGGACTTGAAGATGCCGACAATAAATACATACAAGGCTTGTATGATGCTTTAGTGAGCAAAGTAGACCTTGATAAAGCATACGGAAGAATACAATAACATGAACTCTATCACTCATACAAAACACAACATGAAAAAATATTTATACATACCGGCCCTTGTAGTATTGGCAGCATGCACGAACAAGCCGAAAGATAAAAAAGCCGAACTGGCCGACTTGCAAAAACAACAACAGGATATTAACGCCAAAATAACCAAGCTGCAAGCCGAGGTTGGCGGTAATGATTCAACTAAAACCACAGAGGTTGGCGTGGTTGAAGTTAAAAGCGGTGCTTTTACCAACTACGTACAGATACAAGGTAAGATTGATGCGCAGGATAACGTAACTGCCTATCCTCAATCTCCTGGTACTATTACCGGTATTTTTGTAAAGGTTGGTCAGCATGTATCTAAAGGCCAAACTATAGTGCAGTTAGATAATAGCGTGCTTAAGCAAAACATTGCACAGTCTGAAGCGCAGGTAGCTTTAAATCAAACACTTTACGGCCGCCAAAAAGCTTTGTGGGATCAGAAGATAGGTACCGAAGTGCAATTCCTGCAGGCACAAACCAACTTGCAAGCCAGCAAAAAAGCATTATCGAGCCTTCGCGAGCAGGCGGCAATGTACCGCATCGTATCTCCCATAAACGGTACAGTAGACCAGATGGATCTAAAGCTTGGCCAGGTTGCACAACCGGGCCAAACAGGTATCCGGATTGTGAACGCGGATATTTTGAAGGTTAAAGCAGATGTTCCGGAGTCATACTCAGGCAGTGTGGAAACGGGGAATAAAGTAAATGTTGTTGTGCCGGATGCTAACGATTCACTGATGACCAACATTACATTCGCAGCAAAAGCTATCGATCCAACATCGCGCAGTTTTGCGGTTGAGGTAAAGTTGCCTAAGCGTAAAACGCTTCGCCCTAACATGACGGCTATTTTAAAGATAGCAGATTATTCAAAAGCCAACGCCATCACCATTCCGGTTAAAGCTGTTCAACGCTCTGAAGAAGGCGATTACGTGTACGTAAATGCTAACGGCATTGCTAAACGTATAGCTATCAAAGCGGGTGTCACCTACAATGGTGTTACGGAGATTTTATCGGGTCTTAAAGCCGGCGACCAGATAGTTACCGAAGGCGCCGCCGATATTGAGGACGGCGATAAAATAAAGGCTTCTAAATCTGCTATTTAAACATCAACCTTATCTGTTACGGATATGAAAGATATCAAAAAAGAATTTGCGCCCTCAAGTTGGGCCATCGATAATAAAACAGCCATATACGTGCTCATGTTCTTGATCACGGCATTGGGTATCATCAGCTATAACAATCTGCCGAAAGAGAACTTTCCGGATATAGCGCAGTCTAAAGTGTTCATCACTACTGCTTGGGCCGGCCAGTCTGCAGAGAACGTGGAGAACCTGGTTACCCGCCAGTTAGAGAAGCAGTTAAAATCGCTCAAAGGGTTAAAAAAGGTAACCTCAAACTCTGTTCAAAATGTATCTATTATTACCTGTGAATTTCAGGCTAATATCAAGATAAAGGATGCCAAGATAGATGTTAAAGATGCCGTTGACAAAGCAAAGCAAGATCTGCCGCAGGGCGACAATAATTTTAAGGAGCCCGTTATATCGGATATTAACGTTGCGGATCTTCCTATCCTTTATATCAACATATCAGGCGATTACGGCCTTAAAAAACTGAAGGAATACGCTGATCTGTTAAAAGATGATATAGAGGGTTTCCGCGAGATCTCAAAAGTTGACGAGGTAGGTGCTTTAACACCAGAAATCCAGATAAATGTCGACCTGAATAAAATGACTTCGGCGCAAATTTCATTTGGGGATATTATTAATGCAGTTGGTAAAGAGAACGTTTTATCATCTGCAGGTACTATCAAAACAGATGGCATCCGCAGAAGTGTTGATATTAAAAAAGATTTCAAAAATGCCGACGAAGTTGCTGCGATGGTTATCCGTAACCCTAAAGGCCAGGCGGTGTACCTAAGAGATATTGCCGAGGTTAAAGATGCATTTTTAGAACAGGAAAGCTACGCACGTTTAAAAACGCCGAACAGCAATGTATTTAAAAATGTAATTACCCTCAACGTAAGTAAAAGGGCAGGTGAAAACCTTATCGAGGCATCAGACAAGATCAATGCCTTGATAAAAGAAAAGCAGAAAACTGTTTTCCCTAAAGGTTTGAACATTACCGTAACCGGCGATCAGAGCGATAAAACAAGGACTACACTTAACGATCTGATAAACACTATTGTAATTGGTTTTATCCTGGTAACCGTTATCCTGATGTTCTTTATGGGTACTACCAACGCCATTTTCGTGGCGTTATCGGTGCCGTTATCGTGTTTCATCGCCTTCTTGATAATGCCTGCCATTGGCTTTACACTTAACATGATTGTATTGTTCTCGTTCCTGCTGGCGTTGGGTATTGTAGTGGATGATGCCATTGTGGTGATTGAGAATACGCACCGTATTTTTGCCAATGGTAAAGTACCTATTAAAGAGGCCGCTAAAATGGCGGCAGGCGAGGTGTTTTTACCGGTATTCTCGGGTACAATGACAACCCTTGCGCCATTTGTGCCGTTGGCTTTCTGGAACAGTTTGATCGGTCACTTCATGTTCTTCCTGCCGATAACTTTGATCATTACTTTATTAGCATCATTGGTGGTAGCTTATATCATGAACCCTGTGTTTGCGGTCGATTTTATGAAGCCGCACCACGATGGCGAACATGATAACCCTAAGTTTGATAAGCCTACCAAACGCGCATTAATATGGTTAGGCGCAGCAACTGTTTTGGCTTATTTAATGAATGTAGGTTTAGGGAATTTTATGGTGCTCATTATTGTGTTGTACCTGTTAAATCATTTCTTCCTGCTGAAAGTAATAGATCGTTTCCAGAAAAATGCATGGCCTAAATTCCAAAACTGGTATGCCAAATGGTTAGAGCGTGCTGTAAAACGGCCGGTTACTATGCTATTGGGGACATTTGGTTTGTTTATCCTGGCTTTTGTTTTAACAGCCGTTTTAGGCAAAACTCCTGAGTTTTTCCCATCAGGCGACCCTAACTTTGCTTATGTGTATATCACTATGCCCATAGGTACGGATCAGGCAACCACCAATGCGGTTACCCAAAACATCGAGAAGAAAGTAGCAAAAGTAGTAGAGAGCGATAAGGACATCGTATCGTCTATCATATCCAACGTTACCAAAGGTGTAACCGATCCTACAGATGAAGACCAGGGCGACTATCAAAATAAAGGTAAAGTTACCGTAGCTTTTGTGGAGTTTGGTAAACGTAATGGTAAGGATACTAAAGAGATACTGAAAAGGATTCGTAGTTCAGTACAAGGCATCCCTGGTGCCAAAATATCGGTTGCACAAGAAAATAGCGGCCCGCCGGTACAAAAGGATATCAGTATCGAAATTATTGGTGACAACCTGGATTCATTGGTGAAAACCGGTAACAGGTTAAAAGTTTACCTTGATAAACAAAACATTGCCGGTATTGAAAATCTCATAGCCGACGTGCAAAACGACAAACCCGAGATAGTTTTTGATGTTAACAGGGAACGTGCAAACCGCGAAGGTATTTTAACACAGCAGGTAAACCAGGAGTTGGGTACCGCTATATTTGGCGCTAAAGCTGCCGATTTTAGGAATACTAAAGAAGACGATTACAAAATAATGGTTAGGGCTAAGGAAGAGCAGAGAAGCAGTATTGATGAGCTCCGCAACCTGAAGATTACTTACCGCGATTTAGCCACCGGAGGCGCTATACGCCAGGTGCCTGTATCTGCCTTTAGCGATGTGCGTTATACCAATACCTACAGTAATATTAAACGCAAACAACAGCGCAGGGTGCTTACATTAGGATCAAACGTTATTAAGCCTTACAACCCTAATGATGTGAATGCTAATATTTTGCGGGCTATCGCCAACTTTAAAAAATCTGACGATATACAGATTCGCCAGGGTGGTGGCCAGGAAGACCAAATGGAAGCAATGACTTTCCTGCTTGGCGCTTTAGCAACATCGTTTGGTTTGATATTGATCATCCTTATGATTCAGTTTAACTCGATTGGTAAAACGTTTATTATTATCAGCGAGATCTTCTTTAGCATCATCGGTGTATTGCTTGGCACGGCACTGTTCGGCATGACCATGGCCATCGTAATGACCGGTGTGGGTATCATAGCCCTTGCTGGCGTGGTGGTGCGTAATGGTATATTGCTGGTAGAGTTTACCGATATGCTGATAGACCAGGGTGCCAGCCTGCACGATGCCGTTGTTGAAGCCGGCCATACCCGTATGACACCAGTATTGCTTACCGCAACTGCTGCCATTTTAGGTTTGATACCATTGGCAGTTGGATTTAATATCGACTTTGTAGGACTGTTTACTCACTTTGAACCTCATATTCACTTTGGTGGTGATAACGTTGCCTTCTGGGGGCCATTAGCATGGACGATGATCTTTGGTCTTGGCTTTGCAACCATCATTACTTTGATATTGGTACCATGTATGTACATCATAAGGGTAAATATGAAAAACTACTTCTTTGGTGATAAGAAAAAAGCCAAAGAACCAGAGTTTGTGGTAGAAGAAGCTTAACCGAAGAATCAACATAGCAAAAAGCCGCACCAAATTAATTTGGTGCGGCTTTTTTATTTAATGACTATTTAAACCTTTTGATCAGTGACTTCAGGTTATTGGCAACTTTGCGCAACTTGCGTTCACGGCGGCTGCCTGCATCAAGGGCGTCGTAAACTAAACCTGCCGTTAATACATAAACGCCATGGTGCAGTACATCTACTGCGATATCCTTTGGCTCTTGCTCATCAATAGGTTTTGCAGCATCATGGTTAGGCAACATCACTAATGCTGTACCCCAAACGGCAGCAAAATGTAGCAAGTTAGCAGGTACACCTTTTAAGCCTGTTAAACCTATTAATCCACGAGCAACTCCCCAGGCAGTGCCGTAGCTCCAGTGTATCTCTTGGTTTAGCTTTTGTTTTTCCTTAGGCGAAGCAGGGGCAAGGCCTGATACATCACCGGCTACTTTAAGCGGGGCATCGCTGCTTTCGCGTTTGGTTATTTTCATTTCTATTGCCAGTGAAAGTGTCATGGCGGCTGTAGCAGCCAATCCCGCCAACAGGCCTTTACCTATTGCGCTCCCTAAAGCACCTAATGCATTATCCTCGTGTATTTTCATTGGTAGTATTTTAGGGTAATAACAGGCTATGTTAATTGTTGATTTAATTAATTTACAAACAGTATAAAACTTTTCGGTGTTGTAGGTACAAACAGCAGTAAAATGAGTTTATCCATATCAAAAACATACAGCCGGGCGGCGGGCTTGGGGCTTATCGCCGGTATGCGATCTATGTATGCGCCTGCGGTATTATCACATTTGTATAGCAGGCACCCATCGGCAAGTCTTGAAGATTCTCCCTTAAAATTTCTTCAGACGATCCCTACGTCAAAGGTGTTTAAGGTGCTTGCTGCAGGTGAGTTGGTTGGAGATAAGCTGCCCTTTGCACCTAATCGCATTGCCAAACCGGGTTTGATAGGTCGCATCGCATCTGGTGCGCTATGTGGAGCAGCAGTTTTTAAGGGCGAAAAGCAGAATGCGATCATAGGGGGCTTAATTGGTGGTATGGCGGCGTTTGGTTCAAGCTTCGGCTGCTTCTTTCTGCGCAAAGCGATAGTATCAAAAACAAAAGTTGCGGATCCGGTTGTGGGCGTTTGCGAAGATGCAATTACCGTTGCTGCAGGTATCGCTATCATTGATCACTTATAAGTTTTAACATCTAAAAATCATATTTCGCGTCAGGTTGACACGTTTATCGTTGGATTTAAATAGCTTTGTTGAACGCTAATGTAAAATAGTCAAACCTAAAACAACTAATGAGTTCAGCAGCGATAGACCAACAAGACATAAAACGCGAAAAAATATTAGACGCCGCACACCAGCGCTTTCTGCATTATGGTTATTCAAAAACTACGATGAATGAGATAGCAGGCGACCTTTCGATGTCTAAAGCTTTATTGTACTACTACTTTCCCGATAAAAGCGAGTTGTACATGGCTGTGATGCGTAAACTGGCAGCTGATTATCTGAAACAGTTAGAAGAAAAAATAGGCCATTTTAAAAACCTGAAAGATGCTTTTCTTTACCAGGTAAATACTCATCACGATTTTATCGTTACCAATTTTAATTTCTTTGACTATTTCCGGGTTAACGAGCAAAACCTGCCCGAATCTATCTGGGATATAATAGGTAATATAAGCGATGCAGAAAAACGCATGCTCACCGCGGCTATCGAGGCAGAAATAGAAAAAGGAAATCTACAGCCTATAGAAAATATAGAAAAGATAGTAGAGGTCTTCTTAGATGCCCTGCACGGCATAAAAGTTAGCGGCTCAATGCCTCATAAAGGTCATAAGTTTCCTACAAAAGAGCTCTTAGACGAGATCCATATCAAACGCCTCTTATTAATAGATATTTTTGTAAAAGGCTTGCATTAAGCTTTTATAGCATTGTTTACTATTACGTTGCCTACCAGTATTTTATGAATCGGGCAGGCATCGGCAATAGTTAACAGGCGTTTCTTTTGTTCATCGGTCAGCTCTCCTTTAAAGTTCAGTTTGCAATCAATAAAAGTGCCGTCGGCGGTTTTAAAAAGTTCCAGGTCAATAGCTATTTCATCAACTATCCACATCTTGCGGTCAATATACATGCGCAAGGTGATCACGGTACAACTGGCCAAACTGGCGAGCAATAAATTGAATGGTGACATACCGGTATTACTACCGCCTTTATCTGCAGGCTCGTCTGCCACTAAACTGTGCCCGTCACTGGTAACTATCGTTTGATATTTAGCATGCGTTATTACGGCATTTGCCGATACTATAGGTTCTTTAAGTTCTTGCATCTAAAGGAATTAATTATCCTGATCGAGGCTCACCATGTCCCAATTGCCAATTTTTGCGCCCATGCCACCCCGGTATTTTAAAGTAATGGTAAAATGGGTAGTTTGGTTTTCACCATCGTCAAATTTTGTGGTGTATGAGGATTTGATCACATATACCGAATCAGACTTTTTTGCAAATTTATAGTTATCATCGGCAAAACGCACATTGCCTGCCCGCAGCATTGGTTTGATGTATTGCCGTGCAATGCCATATGCAGTATCACTATTTGGGAAACCATCGTACGGGCCGTAATCAGACATCGCGAATTTAGTAAGGAAAAATCCAAATACCACAAAGGCAAGTACTATCATCCAAGCAGCTTTTTTGGCTGATTTTCTCTTTACTACTTTGTCTTCCAGATAATCTCTTGATAGTGGGGCTTCCCTTCTGCGTGCATAAACCCTTGATGGGGGAGGCGTTGCTGGTCTCATTGATTGATATAATGATGTTATGTGTATAAACTTAGTAAAAATGGTAGCATCGACTGGCGCCATAAAACTTCTGTTCGCCGCGGTCGCGCTGTGGCAAAGTAGTTTCGTAAGCAACACTGCCCTCTGTTGTGCCGCTGGTATTGCCATAATTGATACCGCCGGCAGGCACATCATGACTAACGCCCAAGCGCAATTTCTCTCCGCTTTCTTTGTTGATAAAAAGATCGAATATCAGTGACACTACAAATGCACTTGGCCCGCCCGCACCACCGCTGCGATACCATGCACCCACATTGATGCTTTTGCGTTTGTACTGCATACCGGCACTTAGTGACTGCATGTTGCTTTGCTTGTAAAATACTGCCGACGGTATGATGTATGATTTATCATCATCATCTAAATTATCGTCCTGCGTTAGGTTATATTTAAAGCTGGCATGTGCCGTTGCCCGTACAGGCAGTCTTGATGGTGTACCGGTAAAAGACTGGTTAGGCGTATTCAAATGTTGCCCAGCCAAACCGATATTAAAGTTTTTAACAGTCAGGTTAACACCGGCACCAGCGTCGAAAAAGAACTTATTGTTAAAATCAGGCCTGTCTGCACCTGTTGTTGAGCCTGGAATATAACCAAGACTGGGATCTATCTGGTCGCCAAATACCAGTTTACTAAAGTCGACAGAGCGGTTGGTGATACCCGCCTGCAGGCCGAACGACAGTACATACTCATGAGAACCCACGCTATACGAGTAGATGCCTGCTATGTTATTCTTGCTCATATAAGCAGTTCCCTCGCTGCTGCGGGTAAATATCAAACCAAGGCCGCCGCCAAATTGCGGCACGTTATAATCAATAGATGCTGATAGATAGGTTAAGTTACCAGGGATTGTTGTGTACTGGTTGCGATAGATGAGGTTCATCCGTAAGTCACCTTCAAACTGACCGTTCAGCGCCGGGTTCAAATACAACGGCGAGTTAAAAAACTGCGAGTACATATGATCTTGCGCAACAGCCCGGTTGGCAAACAACGTACTTGCAATCCAAATCAACAAGCAATATTTCATTATCCCTCTCATCACTACCTTATTAAATGTATTACACCTGTACGCTTAGGTAATGAACCGTTCAACGAATTGCCTTTCCAATCGGCTCCGTTGATAAACCTGGCTGTTGCTTGCCATACGTAAACACCCTGCGGCACCGGTACGCCTTTGTATGTACCATCCCAACCATCAACCGGAGAGCCATCAGCATCAAGTTTGTTGGTTTGCCATACCAGTTGCCCCCAATTGTTAAATATCTGCAAGTTCCATTCTTTCAATTTTTGGCCTTTAGCCTTAAAAGTGCGCAACTCATTGCTACTTGATGCAGGTTGGAAAGCGTTAGGCAAAAATAATTCGCCCGTAAATTTGATCTCGATTTTTTGAGTATAATCTTTGGTACATCCGCTTGGCGTTGTTGCCGTAAGGGTTACCGTATACGGCGATTGTTCATAACTGTACTGATGCGCCAGCGGGTTAAACGCAGTTTCGTTTACAGATCCATCTCCAAATTTCCAGGTATAGGTTATTGCTTGCGCTGGTATAGCGCCAGCCGCCGGCGTTGTGTTGTTGAATGTTACTTTGTTATTTACATCAGCCGTATAGGTGAAAGACGGTTGAGGAAGAGGGTAGACCGTGATTGGCAACAGATCTGATTCCGGCCCGGCACCGCAACCTGCATTAGCTGCAGTTACACTTACGTAATATTTTCCGGCGTCAGCAAAAGGGTAATCAATATCATTTGTGTTATTGGCTATTATTGTGCTTAATAGAGCTTTATTTTCGTCGTAAAAAGTGTAAGTGTAAGTTTCGCCACCCGATGATAAGTTTCTGAATATAACTGGTGTGCCTACGCAAACAGAAGTTACATTGTTCTTGAACTGCATGTTTGACTGAGGCCCGGACGGTGAAACCGGTATATCAGTTGATGGACTACGGCCATTGGCACCACATGAGTTAACGGCTTCCATATACACGTGCCACGTAGTGGTTTCTTGCACAGGTACAGTTGGGAATACAGCGTTGCTTTTGTCGTTATTAGTTTTAACGATTGGAGGCGTTACATCAACGCCTGAATCATCTACCAAATGATACGTATAGCTGATATTATTGCCGGCCGTTAAATTTTGTACGCTAAGCGTTAATGAACCACATGCTCCTGTGTAATTAGCCTTTATGCCCGGATTAGGTTGCGCACCGCTAACTGTTATTTGTCGGGTTGCAGCAGGGTGGGGCGCACAGTTAGCCATCACTGTGAGCGATACTGTATAGGTTGCTGTTGAGCCATCTGCATTTGGCGTATATGTGTGAGAAGGATTTATCTCTGTTGAGGTAGGGGTGCCATCACCAAAATTCCATAAAAACTGCGTTCCGGCAACGTTAGGAGTAGAGGTGTTGGTGAACTGTACCGGCGTTAAACCGCACACTTCTGTCAGGCTCGGATTAAAACTCGCCACAACATCCGGTTTTACTACAACCGTAACATCGTCAAAGGTATCTGCACACGGTGGCAAACCTTTAATGGTCCATCTAAACGTATAACTATTACCAGCCGAAAGTCCTGTAACCTGGCTATTATAAATAGTGGGGCTTACAATTGTAGCTGTAGCAGAGCCTGCAATTTGTGTCCATTGACCTGTAAAATTACCCGGATCGTTACCTTGCAAGGTATACGATGGCAGGTTACACAATGGGTTAGGATCTGGGCCTGCGTTGGCTGGAGTTGTCTGCTGGTTAACCGTAATGGTAGTTGAAGTTGAAAACACTGAACTGCAATTGCCGCTTGTTACCGCTGCCCTGTATAAAATACTTTGTGTAAGGTTGTTATAGGTAAGCACTGTTCCTGTTTGAGCAGGCATTACGTTTACCCAGGTAGCGCCACCATTGGTTGATTGCTGCCATACAATTGCACCCGATGAGCCGGTGAGCGTAATTTGTCCCGTATTATCTCCCTTGCAAACAGTAGCGGCGCCGGTGGTAGTACCGCCTACCGCGTTTGGAAATACCGTAACGGTAAGCGTAAACACATTGCCGGGGCACGTATTGTTATAAGGAGTGATGGTATAAGTTACAGTGGCATTTGTTGTGCCTGTGTTGGTAATAACATCATTTATGTTAGCCGTATTACCTGTTGTGCTAAAACCTGTTGCAGTGCCGCCTGTAACTGCTGCCGTCCAGGTGTAATTTGTAGCAGTTGGTGATAAAATGGCATAATTAAGATCGGTTCCTGTACAAAGTGTCCGTGAAGTAACGCTTGTAATACTTGCTTTTCGGGTTATTAAAACGGTCACGTTTTTTGCCACCGTGCTGCAGGCCCCGCCCAATGATGTTGTAACTGTATAAGTGAGTACCACTTGCCCTGCAGCTATATCTGCCGTTGTAGGTGTATAGGTAGTAACAGGTGCGTTCGGATCGGCAAAGTTTGTTGCGCCGCCGGTTGGGCTCGTCCAGCGTAATGCCGTAACAATGCCACCCACGCCCGGCGAACCTGTCAAAGTAGCCACGTTACCTTCGCAAATAGGAGATGGAGCTGTGGCAGTAACGGTTGGCCCGTTGGCTACGGTGATTTGCTGTGTATCGCTAACGTCGCCGCAGTTGTTCTGATGCCTTACTGTAATTGTATAAGTCCCTGTAGTCGGAAAAATTATTTGAGGATATTGCGAATGATTATTGCTACCGATTGCAAAAGTTGCACCGTTACTAAGCGTCCATGTGTATGTGGTTGCATCAGGTTGGGATGTGCCGCCGAGAGTGGTTTTGGTTTCACCCGCGTTGGGGTCAAAACTTACCGGGGCGTTCACGGTACAGATGGTTGTATTAGGAGAAAGATCAGCTATAGGAGTACTGTTAACCACAATAGTTTTTGTAGGCCCCTGCGTTGTACCGCAACTGGCCGTAGTAACATCTAACCTGAATTGATAAACACCTGTCTGACTGAACGTAAACGCGGGCGTTTTGAGTGAGGCATTATAAGCTACGCCGCTTGCCGGCCCCGACACTTTAACCCAATTGTAAGTAACGCCCGGGCTGCACGCTTCATCGGTTATCGTATTATTTACCGGGCTTATCGATCCACCTGAAAGGCACGCGTTTGATACAAGGTCAAATGCCACTGTTGGCGGATCCTGTATGCATATTGTGCGTTCAAAATCGACAGCATCACATAAGCCATTGTTGTTTTCGAAATGTAACACTACGGAGTGCTGTCCTTTGGTAGTAAACCGGTAAATAAACGGCTGACTTAATCCATAGCCACTTTTCTGCAATAAGCCATCAACAAACCATGAGTATTTAGCATTTATGTTTGAGCAGTTCAGCGAGGCACTGTTTGGATTGTCTCCTGGGGCGGAGATATTGGTAAATGTAACCTCATTATTAGTGCATGCTGTTGGTGGGTAGCTAAATTTATTTTGAGGTGGGGAGAGTATTCTTGCGTAAGTTGTTACCGGCTGTGTAAGACTGTTGCAGTACGGACTTGTGGGCTGAATATCGATCTCAAAAACATTTTGCCGTCCATTAGGATTGCTTCCGCATGATGAGGTTAAATATGTATGACTAACTTTTCCGTTAGCCGCAACAATATCACAAAATGTATAATCGGTTGATGAACCATGGCCCCATGTTATATGATAAATAAGGCCGGGATAATTTTTTAACAAACCGTTGTTAGTAGTGATATCAACGTTATAGTCAAGCGTATTGCCGCTGCCCAAACAAACTGTGCCGTTGCCTGTAATGGTAAAACTATTGTTGGTAACATTATTGATGAGCTGATAGTCCTTTGTGCCAACCACGCCATTACGCGTGGTTTTAATGGTAACTGTGTAGTTAGCAGATTTCGCAGGGAAATTTTTAGTAAGTGGAAAAGTACCTTCGTCTATTTGATCAAGTTCATTGAAAAAACGTGCCGTAGCCGGATTGCCGCCTTCAGAGGTATTGGTAAAATTGAAATTTTGAGGATTACCCGAACAAGAACCAAAGACCTCAGAGTTTACTGATGGATTAATTGGAGTTGAAGAAGCGCCTGCTTTGATACCGGGTACAGCGTTAATAGTAAATGCAGTTGATGTGCCTGATGTAGATGCTTGGGACGAAGTTACCATCACTTTGTAATTAGTCCCGGCCACCGCATTTGTCGGTATAATACCATTTACAAACGGAGCGTAAAAACCGCTGGTAGAACCCATTAAGGTTGGAGAGCCAAAATTTCCATTAGCATCTGAAAGATAAAGGTTGTAAACATTTGTCGTTTGGTTGATGCAACCACCGCTAACCTTTATTGGCACTGCAATGGTCGATCCCTGTCCATAAGGCCCGGGGTCTATGGCGCCGATCGTTATAGTTTGTGCAGTAGCAGCCCACCCGGTAAGCAGGAAAAAGAATAGTACAAATAAACCCTTGGTAAATATTTTGCCCATCAAACGCTCTTCAAAAAATCAGTCAACTTTAACCGGGTAATACACCATTGTTACAACCTGTGGTTTTATACGTAAATCGCATAACAACAGTTTCGTGTTATTTACCTGATTATTAATTGAATAATGGATAGAAGGGGGGACAACATCCGGAATCGATACAGTGATTGTAAAACAATCAGGCATTTTTACGTAACACGAACAAAAAAGTTGCAGATGAACAGTATTATTTGATCATGCGAAGAAAAAGCAGATAGCCTATCCGAAAAATAAATAAGAGATAAATATAGCAGTGATAACACCAGCCAGATCAGCTAATAGACCTGCCGGAATAGCATATCTTGATTTTTTGATACCAACAGAACCAAAATATAGTGCCACTATATAAAACGTCGTATCTGCCGAACCATTAAACACCGAACCAAGTCGTCCTGCAAAGCTATCAGGGCCATAAGTTTGTATGGTGCTTATCATCATTGCCTTAGAGCCCGACCCACTTAAAGGTTTCATGTAGGCAACGGGCAAAGCATCAACAAAGCGCGTATCTAAATGCATTTGTATGGCCGCCCATTTAACTCCGCTATTGAGGTAATCCAGCGCACCACTGGTGCGTAACACGCTAATGGCAACCAGCATAGCCACCAGGTAGGGTATTATTTTGACGGTAACATCAAAACCGGCTTTGGCACCATCAATAAAACTTTCAAACACGTTAACCCTTTTGCGCATTGCGCCTATGATGAATATTACCGGTATAGCATACAGCAAAAAGTTGCTGCTTACTTTAGATACCGTTGTTATCTGAGCTTTATCTAATTGGGTTGTGAAAAACCAAACAAGTCCACCTATAAACAAGGTCAGTCCACCCAGCCAGGTAATAACCACCCTGTCAAATAGGTTTATTTTTAGTTTGATGGCTACCGCAATCATTCCTACAATTGTAGCTACATAAGTGGCTATTATACAAGGTAATAAACATCTGCCGGATCTTTAGCATGCAATATAAACCGCTGTGCAATAATGGTAACCGGCAATAATTGTAAACCCGAAGTGTGCAGCACCAGAAACATGATCTGAGCATTTGAAGCTGTATCTTTATTTGGATTGAGTTCCTGCAAACTACCCATTGCCTTTAAACCAAGTGGCGTAGCGGCATTATCCAGTCCAAGCAAATTAGCCGAAAAATTCATCATCATCTGGCCTGTTGCCGGGTGGTTACGTGGTACTTCGGGAAACAGATGGCTCAAAAAAGGGCCAACCACGCGCGAAAGGAAATTGATAGCGCCGGCCCGTTCTCCGATATTCAATATCCCCAGCCAAAGTATCATGTTACCGGCCAGCGGGAGCGCAATATCCATTACAGAGGCCTTTGAGCTATCAAACATACCATCAACCAGCAATTTGAATGCATCAGTATCACCCAAAAAAATCAACTTCGCAAATGCAATCACAAACGCGATGATAAAAAATGCTATCCAGATGTAGTTTAACGCCATATTGACTATTTGACGGGATGAAGATACAGCAATTATTGTTTAAAACAGGATGACATAACCGCCCATGTCGTTTTCAATAATTATAAAATATTAACTTAGCAAAAATAAAAATACTTATGCCTACTATAAAACTATCCCGCGTAAATGGCGACTTCGGTTTTGAAGCTACCGACGAATATGGCCACACCGTAAAAATGGACAGCAGTACCGAAAGTGGCGGTCAGGATTTTGGTGTTCGCCCTATGCAGATGCTTTTAATGGGCCTTGGCGGTTGCAGCGCAATTGACGTAACTACTATCCTGAAAAAGCAACGCCAGGATGTGGTTGATTATAAAATGGTGATCAGCGGTGATCGTGAAGCAGGTAAAGAACCTTCGCTTTGGGAAACCATCAATTTGGAGTTTCATTTATATGGGAATATAGATGAAGATAAAGCTAAGAAAGCGGTTGAACTATCGCTGAATAAATACTGCTCAGTGGCTGCTACGCTTTATAAGGCCGACGCTGATATTAAATGGCAAGTGATCATTCATCCGGCTGCTTAAAATATCATGGTGCAGCAGATTCCTGTAGAAACGCTCCATCTTTTCCCGGTTTTGGATAAGATGCTGATAGATCTGCTGCGTTCATTATCTCCTGGCGACTGGAATGAGTCAACCGTCGCCCGCCTTTGGACGGTTAAAGATATAGCTGCTCACCTGCTTGATGGTAACGTACGTGCAATTGCTGCCTCATGGGGATACGAGCCGCCGCCACCAAATATTGAGATCAACAGCTATCGTGATCTGGTGAATTATCTTAACAGTTTAAATGCTACTTGGGTAGATGCGATGAAACGCGTGAGCCCACATCTCCTGATCGATCAATTGGAAAGTACCGGAAAACAATACATCGAATACCTGCATTCTCTTGATCCTTTTGCGTCGGCCAAATATTCAGTAGCGTGGGCAGGAGAGGAGACATCATTAAACTGGTTTCATATTGCCCGCGAATACACTGAAAAATGGCACCATCAACAACAAATACGTGATGCGGTTGGGGCTGATGGGTTGCTGACCAATGAACTTTTTTATCCCTGTGCAGATACTTTTATGTACGCATTGCCACATAACTATCGCAATATCGAAGCACCTGAAGGGTTTACAATTGCAATAACCATAGATACAATTGCCGGCGGGATATGGTATCTTAAAAAAACACCTGCAAATTGGGAGTTGACAAAAATCAATCAAACACCGT
The DNA here is from genome assembly GCA_016763755.1 of Mucilaginibacter sp. Taxonomy (GTDB): domain Bacteria; phylum Bacteroidota; class Bacteroidia; order Sphingobacteriales; family Sphingobacteriaceae; genus Mucilaginibacter. Next base: position 494 of record JAESTD010000157.1, on the reverse strand, counting down.
TTGCTTTATCTATAGTTCTGGATGCGGACACCGCATGGCGAATGTTTACAAAGGCTATCACGCCATCTGAGGCACAAAGCCATTCTATTGTTAAGGGCGATGAGCGTCTCGCAGAAGCTTTTTTTTCAACTATAGCGGTAATGGCTTAGTTTGATATTTCGCACCCCATTTACTTCATTTTGTATAGTTTTAAGGCCACACCTCTAATAACTTTTTAATTAGGTTGTAAAGAGTTGTGCCAAGCTTTTTAGCAAACAATTGGGTATTAATAAACGCTTAAATTGTAGGTATTTAGCCCGTATTAAGCAAATTTAGACTACTTAACCAATCGGTTTTATTGTTCAACAACTACCGGCTCATGGCATTGTTGTTGCCTGCAACGGATAGCCAAGGCTTTAGAAATTTAGCAGGCACCTTAAAAACGATCAATATGAAAACACATCTAAAAAAAGCATCATTACTACTAACCGGTTTACTGGTTGGCGGTAAATTGT
>JAESTD010000156.1 GCA_016763755.1 Mucilaginibacter sp. | reverse complement strand
TCCTTTTATACCGCCAAAATCCGCACGACCGTTATTGTTTTGTGTTAAAAATATATCAAGCAATTGCGGAGCAACATGAGGTAATAAAGCCAGTACTAATATCAACCGCTCATCAAACGTGAGTTTGTAGAAATTTAAAAATTCGCTAAAAACCGATTGATTTTCTTCCAGGTGCGGCGGTTCAATATCGTAGATGGAGTTATACTCACCATCTTGATTAGCATGTAACTTTAAACGTGTTTGAAGAACTTTTTCAAACCACTTTATTTCAGCAAGCAGATCCAGCGCATTTAAATAATGCGGATCTTGTTTTATCATGGGGGCATCTACCATTCCGTATGTATCAATTGTGTAAGCCACGGCAGTTTTATCGTACTAAAACCCCACGGCAGTTTATCAAGTAAAACATCAACTGCGGTGCGTTCTACCTGTATAAGCCATGCATCCTCTTTATGGGTGATTTTCCCGGCGCGTTGGAAGAAGGTATTCTGCATACTCTCTGCACTGGCGCCCTTTAAAGCACTCCAGTGCCCGGCAACCGTGTTAAGGAGCTCCTTAGATTCTGCTATATCATCGTGAGTAATCTCGACGCCGCTGCTAATTACGTCGCTGAGCGCCAAGCCACAAAGGATCTTGTTAAGCGACATTTCCCATTCCTGATAGCTTACGCAATTGCATTGAAGGTAGTAAAGCAACACCGATGCCTTAACTTGACTTTCAAACGATTTGAACTGGTCATTCTCGTCTGTTAATCCTAAACTGTTAAAGTAAGCAGGTAAAAACGGATGAAGTATGATAAGTCCGGCATTATCGATGTAGATCTCATGTTTGACCGGGGTAATGTGTTTATGGTTATCAGTTTTATCCTTTTTGAAAATTTGATGGGGCGAAATCTCTAAAAACGACAGTCGTTGATCTGATCTTACAAAGTCATTAAGGACGTCATGATTTGCAACAGGAAATGATGTATGCAGCCGGTTTACAAACAACTTGAGAAAATCGGCCCTTTGGCCAAATGTAAACACAGAGCAAAATAGTTCCTCATAAAAAGCCTTGGAGGAAATATCGAAAACCTTTGTAAACTGCTTTATTTCGCTTAGCAGCATAGCGATATTTGTATTTAAAGAACTATCATTATACAGCGCGACTATTTGCTTAATGTAATTTTCGCAGATAAAATTATTGAGTTGATTAACAAATCTCTTTACCAGCAAAGTCATTTTTGCGGTATCCACTTCACGGCATCGTTTAAAAAAATCATATAAAAATTCGCTTTGCCCGTTATCGTTTAAATCATTCAGAAGACTAATCGGTGATTTTCTTTCATCTTTCACATACCACCATGGGTAGTGCCCGTGTTCGAGAAAAAACAACAGCGCTTTAGTATTTTGCTCTTTTTGGGTGGTGTACTCAACCGAAAGGTTCTGAAAAGGATATGCATCAACGCCGGAGATATCACTTTCATTGTTTTCAAATTGGTGCCTTAGCTCCTTGATGATTTCATTTTCAGTTATCTTTATAAACTGATCTTTTAAATCGTTTAGGGTAATCGTTCCAAGATCAACGCGAAGCGATTTAACATTGATATGTGTATCAAACGAGATGTTTTGATAAAACACACGTTCGTAAAGTTTAGGCAGGTCGTTATCAACAATATCATTAAGAAATTTTCTGCACTCAAACGCAACTTGTTCATTACCGGTTTTTACCGTTATCTTTTGCTTGCGGATGATCACATCGCCGTTCATGCCGGTTTATTAAAACTTGTTTAACCGAAGGTTCAAATTGATAGAATTAACCCGGCCTGCAAGTGTTGAAGCCTGGTCTTTCAACTCTGCATTTTGAACAAGAGTTGTTCCTGTTTGCAGATCGGCTATTACGCCTTTCAGAGCAAGGGTATTACTGGTATCATTAATAACCGCAGGATCATTCAACTGGTCTGTTAGCGCATTCGCAGAATTGATCAGTTCGGTTTCTTTCTCTTTACGGTCTGGTGCATCAGGTGCCAGGTTCTGAACAGCTATCTGCTTGTCACGAAACTCAGCGAGCTGGTTGCTCAGATCTTTGCCACCAAAAGTACCTATATCCCTGCCGGGGATTGTAGTTTTGGTAGAGGTAAATACAGTTGTAAACAAGGCCGTGTTGTCTTTTAATCGCTGATCGAAGTCGGTGAGTTTGAGATTTACTGTTGAGGCAACTTTTGAATCGATATCAGATTGCAACACATAAGGTTTTATCCTCTCATCAAACTTGGTTTCATATATGGGCTTGATCTCGAACACGGAATCGATAACCCTTTGTGGAATCTTCGTCACGTTTGGTGGTAACGGTAATGGCAGTGGTGTGTAAACAGGTGGGTTAGGTACAATATCTTTATCAATGCTTGCATAGGGCAACATAAAATCGCCAACAACAACCTGGTCATCAGCAGTATAAACCAGCACGAACGTACCCCCTCTTAATACACCTCCAGCATGTTCAAGTCCCGGGTTATCCTTCATAAAGTTGCCAAGCATCAAACCTGTTTTCTTTTTGATTATCGTATCGTTATAAATACCCGAGATCACATCGGTTTTCCTGAGTATTTCTGAATTAAGAATAAAATCATGCGGGATGGCAGTGTTTGAGAAGGTAAATTGCTTAGTTTGGGCCTTTACATTGGTAACCGCATTTACAGCATTTGAAACCGCTGTGGTAAAGTTTGTAAAATTGAATTGGCCGTCTGTTACATCCCTGGCATTATCTATCACACTTTGCTTGGCTGTTTTAAGTCCTGTTGTAGGGAAATTAGGGATATTGGTTTTTTGTACCAAGTCGTCGTTTACCAGATCGGCATCGTCAAGGCGGTCAAGGAATGTGCTTTTTACCGATTTTTCGTACATGTATAAATGAGGGAAAAACCATGGCCTTGGTATAATGGTTTCAGGCTTCTTCTCGACCTGCAATGATTGGATGTTTATTGGCAGGTTATTATCCAGTATCAATTTATTAAGGGACGCCTCTACATCGGCAAGTTTGAACCCAATATGCCCCTCGACCCTGAAAAAAGTATATTTTAATATATTGAATTTAAGTGGCGTGAGCACCGCAGCGCCATTCGCATATTTATCAGATGAGTAAGACAGGATCTGATTTTCCCGTTTACGATTATTTGCGTTGAAGTTCCAATACAGGTTTATGGGCAGTGTTGCATTGTATTGGTAATAAAAGGGAATACTACGTTCGCCTAAAGCGGAATCTTCAAACAGACTTGGCGTGATTTTAAGCCCTTGATCTACGGTTTGAACATCGGCCGCGGTGGGGATCTTGAAATTAGTGATCATGCTGTGGATGCGCATAAAGCAAAAGCGTGTAACCTCGTCCGCATCGTTATTGCTATTTAATACGGGCGATTCGTAAAAATGATGGCGGTACTCCAGATCAATATGTACCGGATTGAAACGTTTGATCAAAAGCCCGATATTAAACCTGATATTGCGTAATTTTAAGATATTTGGCTGCAAACGAATAGGTTGGATAACCCCAAGCGGCGGGAGGCGCAGATCAGGCAACGGGGCAACCGGAATTGGATTTTTCACATTTGCTCCCCTAACTAAGCCCATTAAAACATGCTTTGGAAAAAGCGCCACATCCGGCGAAGCGATCATATCATCAGAATACAAACTTTCGCGGAGCTCAGTGTAAGCGTAACTCAAATCCCGGGCATAATCATAAACATATTGTGCGTACAATGATGCTCCTGGATTAAATTGCTGATCAAGCAGATTATTCCAATTCGTGGTAGGGTCTCCTGCCTCAAAATCCTGTTCAACAATAGGCGCGCAAACCTGGTAGGCCTTAGTTAGTTTATCTTTAATATCATCCTTAACAGCTAATGCCGTTGTAAACGCCGAATTGAGTTCTGCAAAAGTATCAATATCTGTACTTATAGCCACCCTGGGTATATTAAGATCTTCTAAGGAAAAATAATCGCTATTAACCGCAGGCATACTCTGCAACAAAGCGCCAAGGTTGTTTTTATGAATAAGCAGCACTTTTAAATCTTTGACTGCAATTACGCCCTTGTTATCACAATCAGTACCTGTGCAAAGGTCTGGGTCGTTGTTGTAATCGTCCAGGTACAATATCCCGGCGTAATCAGTAAACACAGTACCGGTTGCGGCTTCCAAACCGGCTAAATCACTGCCGGGCACTGCGCCGACAACGCGGCTGTCGCGCAACTCAAACATGGGGATCGGCGCGGCGGCATCCGATCGGAAATATGGGTATTGAGCATTCAGGTCTTCAAAAACCGCATACTGGTCAAACTCCTGGTCGTAATCAAAGTTCAGCAGGTCGCCATCAGTGGTTATCGCAGTACCGCTTGACACTACTACATGCTTGCTTTCTATCAGGCCGATCTCCAGCCCGTGAATGATGCCTACGCCAATAGACCTGGCCCTGGTGAGCCTGGATTGCGCATCAAGATAATTAAACAGATCATTAAGCTGATCGGCTGTTAGTACCTGGTCATTTTCAAAAATAGTAAAGCGGGTATTGTCTTTACTTATCTTATCGAGTACGTTACCCATGATCTTATGTTTTAAGTGTTCCTAAAGCGTTTTGATTTAGCATAAAGAGTGTCCGCTCTTCGCTGCTCGAGCAATCTTCTAACCTTGCCACCGGATATATGGATTTTAAGGCTGTGAAAATGGATGTCAACCGGCTTAGTTTGGTATTGTCAGAATCTGCCGTTAGGCCTGCTTTAACCTCAAGCCAATCTTTGTACGCAATTTCAAAGTCGGTTAATTGCTCATTACTCACCCAGCAAATTTTAACAAAGGTGTGCGCAGGGGCTTCCATTCTGATGGTCCGTTCGCAATACTGCCTGAAATTCATATTCAGGAAACGGGGAGCATAAGCAGGCAAAACAATGCTTATCCTGAAGGAGTAAGGGTCTTTATCTTCGCAATCCTTGCAACTGTCATCTACACATATCGGTAAAAACGCGTCTGTGCTTTCGAGTGGCAAAGAAGGTGGTTCTACTGGTGAAGCCGGTGCATCTAAACTTTGCGGCGGGAAAAGCAAAAGATGTTCTATTAAAAACAGCCCTTCTTCTGCCCTGCTTAACGTAACCAGTGATACAAGATTCTGCATTTCGGCTGTCGCTGCCTCGGCACTTGAAAAGGTACCGACGCTTGCCGCCCACACCTTATCTGTATTAAACACCTGATAAGAAAATGAACCGCTATCCGTATTAACTATCCTCAAATTTACAGGACTGTAAATCAACGATAGCACATCCTCAAGGGCGAATTGTGCTTCTTCTTCACTTGGTAGTTTCTCCGCCCCTTCCAATAAAACTTTGCTGTTACGATAGTCTGATATACTGAACCAATACTCATTATTACCGGCTTCGTTTGTCCCGGTTTTTATCTGGGTTAAAAGATTGACTAAATTGCGTTTGTTAAGGTTATCGAAACCTAATAAACGTTCCAGCCGTTTCTCAAGACCGCTAATATTTCCTGTATCCCAAATTTGATCAGTATCCTTATAATTATAGCCTGAGAAACGTTTACTGCTGTATTCGGGATAGTTTTTCAAAAAGTTGGCTTTGTCTGCTATGATATCGTCCTGACTGGTTACGGCCGGACTTATCACATCTTTGGAATTAGTTGTAAAACCGGAATTAAGCACGCTTACATATTCGGCAAACGTTTCTGAAAAACGCGAAAGCAGGTGATCTAAAAACAAGTTACGACGTTGGTAAAACGAAGCCTTATCCTCTGCCGCGACTTGTAAATTTGCTTCTATTGTGGTTTTATCAACAAACAGATCGTCGGCATTTTTAAAACTTGTTACTGCCTGGATAAAATAGGTATTGGAAACCGATTCTGTAGAAAACAGGTCTGCGAGATGCGATAATTGCGAGAAGCCGTTAGCCAGTTGTTCATCAAAACACCACAGGTAACCTTGCAGTTGTTTGGCTTGCGCTATCCTGTTATCTGTTGCATCTTCTGGTAAGCCCCAATGGCTTATTCCGTAGTTTTTGGAGAAGTGGTTTTGGATAGAATAATAGTTACCTACATCTGTAAATTTACCTGTATCAAAACTGATGTCGTCCGTTGTTACCTTATCATTTCCAACAATGGCGTCGCTCATTAACTTTAAGAACCTGTTATTAACCACGTTCATATCAGGACGCATAGGCATGCTGTTTTTATAGATCAGTACGTTTGAATCCAACACATTTACCACCGGTTGCCGCCTCGATTCAACCGGCACTATCCATTTATTATCAAGCTCTTTGGTTTGGTTTGACGGATTGAATATGATATCAGGCACATTGGTAATGCCATCAACATTGAGTATTTGCTGGATAATGTCAGACAGATGAATCTCTGTTTTAAGATCAGAGCCTACAAGTTCTTCATCTTTTATAAAACCATGCGTTAATAAAGGCCCCTGAAAAATAACATCAGAAGCATACCCCTCTGCTAACAGTTCATCAAGCCGGTAAAATTTAATTAACGGAGTTAGGTATATCTGTATGTTAAAAAAAAGCTGCGCGAGAGCATCAACGGGATCAGTATTAGTTGATAGGTCAAGCTCGCAACATAGACGGAACTGCTGTTTGGTAACTTCATTTACTGATAAAAAATCTTCGCAAAGGTTTCGGTTAAGCGCCAGCAGACTCTTTACAGAATTGTTGATAATGCTTTTGTCGCTATCTGATACGTTGGTGTCAAACTCTATCAAAACATCATAATATCCGGAGACGTTAACCGGCTCCCATTTTTGGCTGTCAGGTTGTTGAAATGAGAGTTTTTTATGACTGATATCCGCAAAAATATCTATGGTCTTTTTCTGAAGCCAGGCATTTTTTACGCCTACAATATCAATGATCAGCTTCCGGTAATCATTGATAGTTACTGCGTTATTCGGGAATATTTGCGCTGCAGAGAAAAAGTGCTTTAATATGTTCGATTTGGTATCGATAGCTGTAGCAAGGAGATCAGGGATAGAATAACTTGCCCTGTAACCCAGATCTGTGAGCGCGTAACATAGTAACTCAAGAGTTGTGATACCCGGGTCGTGCACATTGTAATCCGTCCAATTATCAGAACCTGTTTGCTCCAGATAGCTGATGCCGGTTTTACGTAGCTCATCGTAATCCAATGCGGCATTGTCCGGCTTTTGAGACGAAATAGATATTGGGTTAGCCATAGAAATTGTTATGCGCTACGAAAAGGTAATTAGTTGTTGGTGATGGTATGCTGCGTATGAGATACCAGGATAGATGCCGGGCTGGATGCTTCAACAGCGTCAGCATTATACTTTAGCATCTTGCTGAACGGCGAGTATTTTACCAGGCTAAAAGATGTTAGATAATCGATAAAGTCCAGATCTTCTAAAAACTTGATCAGCATTGACTTAGTGATCTTACCGCCAAAGTTTATTTCACTCGCAGGGTTATAGATACAGGGAGATAAAAACTCCTTTATCTTTTGGTCTATTACTTTTTGGTAGTAATTGAACTCATATCCCTTCTTCAATTTGAGATTTACAGAAACCTTTATCGGTTCATATAGCGGGTTTATAATCTGATGGTTTGCCCATGCTGATGAACACCCGGTTAAAAAGGTATGGATGTTATCTAAAGTGTTCTTATCTGCCTTCGGTTTAAAAGGGTCAACTGCGTTTCTGTTGGTAAGATCGGGAATCACCACGACCAGCGTATTACCGGGCGAATAAAAAGAGGTAGGCGTAGCATGGTTAATGCACTTTACCTTGTGTATTGTTGGAAAGTGTTGAAGGACCATCCGCTCGTAATCCCATAAGGCAACTGATCTTTCTTTATGCCTCAGGCGTTCGCTAACACGCGTGTAGTATGACTTATCGTTCTCCTGCAAAGCTCCACCAAATGACGAGTATGGCTGGGTAACTTTTTTAATAGCCGCAGTTTCCTTTACCAATTTATTGATGGATTGTGCCGGCAAAGCAGTTGCTAAGTGTTCGGGCGCGTTACCATGGTCTTCAAAAACTGATACCGCGGCGTTCGATAATACATCGACCATTGTACAAACGGCATCAACATCCTTCTGGATGGTTGCTTTGATCCAAAGCAAATCTGTTGGGAGAACGGTATTTTGTGTGGTAGCTTCTTTCGGGATTAAAATTTTTATGATACCGCTTGTTAACAACACGTTAGTTGTATCTAAAACAATATCATCGGTGGTTAGTGCTTTCCAGTAGTTATCGCAAAGCACACTCCAGGTCACAGCAACTTTGGCCTTTTCGGGGTTGGCACTGCCCTCGGCTACTTGTATCAATATACTGGCGGTATCACCCGCATACAAACCACTTAAGCCAATATACAGCTCGCCTTCTGAAATGTATTGAGGCATCAGCTTAATAAGCAGGTTATTCAAAAACGTATGATTGTTTCTGCTATAGGCATGTTCACGAGCAGCGCCGAATGCCGTGTAATGGAAAAACTCAATTTCCTGCCCTACATAGTCATTTATTGTTGTTCCACTGAAACCAATTTTGGCCGTTGTAGCGGTATAGTTTAGCGAGATAGACTGTATTTCCGGTGCAAAAGGTTCGGCGGGTAATTTCAAATCGCCACCGTCCTTGTTGTATCGCAAAATCTCTTTTGTGTAGGCAGACCGGAACTGTTTAAACAAAAACCCATGCTCAAGCCGAAGCTGCAGTTGACCTTTGCGAATATCTTTGTATAAATTAAGTATGAGCTGCAAAGCAGGTTGGTATAAGGTCATGGTCATCACGGCCTTTGGCTTAATAAAGCTTACTTTGTTTTGCAACTGCGAAAACCCGGGCACCAGGTATGACATTTTACAGGTTACCGATTGCTGAACGGATTGCCCGGGGTTAATATATGTTGAGATTTTAAGGGGCGGTAATATGTAATACGGCTTAATAACCGGAAATTTAGGATTTGTAAACTTCCAGTTTACTTTAGCCTGCGCGTTCGCTGAATTAAAAATATTAACGCGTTGGAAACTCTCCTGCCAGGTAAAACCATCTTTAAAGGCGGCGACAGCTTTAAAGTCTGAGTTGGTGTTACCACCCATGTTGTAATTGGCAAAGTAGTTTGCAAGATTTGAATCGGGAATGTTTTTCCAATCCACATCCAGCGAAAACTCTTTTAAACGTTTAGAGAACGTTTCTTCCGATTTTATATAGAAATTGGAATTTTCCTCTGATGTGGGTCCAAACGGTGTAAATGGTTTCTTGGGATTTATCGACCCGAAATCATTTTCGAGTTCGAGCGATGTGATCTCCTTAACATCAACTTCAATTGTAGAATCTATTAAGTCAGCATTTATCAGATCGCGATAACCGAAATCTGCCTTCTCGTTATTGATAGCTATTTGCAGTACCGGATGCACGGTATCAAACACGCCGCCATGAGTGTCTTTATCGTAAGCTACAACTGCCGGTTCATCTTTTGTGATATTTACCTTAAAATTTAAGGTAAATACAAGATTATCTGCCGAGGTAATTGTTGGCGATACCAGTTTGGGGCCAATCCACCCTTTTTCGGCAGTAAGGCTTACCTTGAAAAGATTGGCGGTTAAAACTGTATTTTTTGCTTTCTCATCAAGGTTTTTTAGGGAAAGCGTAACGTTTACTGTCCGGTCGCCCTCTTGCATTTTCAAAATATCGCTGGCTAAGCAAAACCCTACCTGGGCCAACGGATATTCTTCGCTTCCAAATCCGTTCCATTTTGGGTTCACAGGGTCTAAAACGGCACCCAAGCCATCGGCAGAATTAGCGATAGGTGCATGGTAAACGAAGTTTTTATTAGCCGGACTTACGAATACCGATTTTAACTGCTCTACTTTTGATGGATTGACAATAATGTCATGCTCCAATTTGTGATTGATATCTTTCTTTAAAGCATCTTTCCCTGCCAATAATAAAGTACCGGCCTTTAGTAGTGTATTTTCGGTATTCTTTTTTAACTCAAAAACCACGTGTGCCTTATCCGCAACGAGGGGTTGTTTTTGCAACCGCAACACATCTTTATAATAAAAATCAAGGTGCCGTTGCGTTAAGGTATTTATTACTGCTTTCGGTCTTTCAAATAGCTCAATAAAGGCGTTCCATAATGCCAGGTGAGGCGGTAATGCTGCCTGCGCAGCAAGTTGCTTTAACTCGTCAAAATCGATATCAAAAAAACTTTCCCATGTGCCATTGTCGGTAAGGCGTTTACTTGCCGGGTCAAGATCATAAAACTTGATTTCCCGGGATATATTTTGAATGTATTTGTAAAAATCTTCCTTGCTACGAGGGTCTATAGGAACATTATTAGGGTTCAACAACTCAGGCATTCGTTGTGCCTGCGTTTGCCCATCCCGCTTCAGGATAACTTTATAATCTATGGCTTTAGTGCTCATGCCGGTCTATTGGCCTCGTTCTGGTAAAAAGGATAAATAAGATTAAAGCGGGAATTGGTGTTTATGACCGTATACTCAATAGCTATATCTACCCGCCCTTCGTTAAGCAATCCGGTATCAAGTTTCACGCCCCGGAGTTTTAACCTGGGTTCAAATTTATCTATGGCGTCTTTAACCGTAAGCCTGATTTCGGTTGATAGCGTGGCGTTGAACGGAGCAAATACATATTCATCCAAATTGCAACCATACAAAGGCTGTAAAAATCGTTCGCCAATTGTAGTGCCTAAGAGTATTTCAAGGCTTTTGGTTATATCCTCCTCGTCGGCGGTCATTACAACACTGTTGGTGCTTTTTGAAAAAGTTGGCGGGAAACTCCACCCCCTACCTAAAAAAGATTTGCTTTCTGCCGGATCATCAATTGCCATGTTAGCCTCCTATATCTACAGTTGGTTCGCCAATTACACCCATAGCGCCGCAGGTGCAGGCATCGGTTATCCTTAAAGCCGGTTTACCGCCTATTAAAACCGTACCGCTACCTACAATAAAAACGCCCGGACCATGGCCGGCTACGACAGGTATAGGGCACAAATGCGAATCGAGCATTATGGCAGCGGGCATACCGCCTATTAAAACAGTAGGCATCCCTGGGCCCATTACGGTACCTCCATGGTTTGTAATATCAAGTACTCTTAATGCTGGGGGCATATCAAAACTTTTAATTAATTTTTACCATCGCACCTGTTAAGGTTAAAACACCAGCGCTTTCTAACTTTGTAGCTGCGCCCTTTATCTCACAAGCGGTATCAGCGCTCATGGCAAGGTTTGGTGCACCGATGGCTAATTGCGTACCGGCTTTAAGTTCAATTTTCTGAGTGGCCTGTATCACAATCCCCTTATCATCCATGGTTATCTTGTTACCGTTCTGGTCCTCAAGCGAAATACCCTTGGCATCATCGCTAAGTGTAACGGAATTACCGCCTGGCGTTTTTATCACTACAGACTTTTTATCATCATCAAAAAGCAGCACCAGTTTTTCGCGAGATGTGTAGCCCTTTTGTTGATTATCATTAGATGGTTGCAACGGCGACGCCAATGCAGAACTATGCAGCATTCCGATGATTACAGGCTGCCTTGGATCATCAAACAAAAAACCTAAAAGTACCTCGTCATTAATTTCTGGTCTGAAAAACATGCCGCGGTTGTTACCGGCATCGCTTAAAGCCATCCGTGCCCAAACACCGTCGTCATCTGCATTGATTATCGGAATTTTCACCCGCACCCTAAACTCGCCTTCAGGGTCTTCATTATCGGTCACTATACCCGTTAGTAAACCATTGGTGCCGGGCAGCATGGCACCCGCTTTTGGACTAACCACATCGGGCTCCTGTACAAACCAATCTGGTGATTGCCCAAACTGTGCTTGTGTTTTCCAGCCTTCTTTTATTGTATAATCATGCCGTATACCGCTAACGAAAGCATTACCGTTGAATCTGTCGCCCAATCCTTGTAACTCGATGATATCACCGGCATTTACATTGGTTGTGCCATCAAATTTTACCCGGCCTCTTATTTTTGACAAGCGGCTTTTCAACAAGCCTGCATCTGCCCATTGTTGTATTTCTTCGCTACTAATGCCGCCACCGTGTTGTAAAATACATTCTGCCTGAGCGTTCACATCGGCGAGTGTTGAGCCATCCATATTTCCAAAATTGGGCAGCGATGGCTCTGAGGCTGTGGCTTCCGCAAGCTGCTGATTGGCCTTATCCCATGCTTTAGCAACTACAGATTTATATTGTGTACGGCTATCCATTTCTGCGTCAAGCTCAATGATGGTTGCGCCGCTTGTTGCACCAAATAATACTGAATGGGATGCTGTTGCTGTCACATCCGGCGCCTTTATCACTATCTTATCGTCATTCGTTAAAACTACCTTCCCGGCTGTTTCTGCACAGCTAACGGCAAAGTCCCAATCTGTACAATCATATTGCACCATTTCGGGGTGGGTTACGGTTGTCGTCTCTATCTCCATTTCGCTATCAGATAATCCACTTGCTTTAAGCGCCGAGGTGATGGCGGCATCGTCAGTTACATTGTGCAGGCAGTTACTTCGTCGCACAATTGTAGCTTTAACAGCTTTATGCCTGCAATCGATAATGAGTTGCGGGTTTTTATTGCCTCTGATTGAAACCGATTGTTTGACGATGATCCCGCTAAAAACCAGTGACTGTCCATCTACCCCTCCGGCAGAGATCTGGATCTCATTCCCGGGAATAAGAAGGTCACTTTTACTTAGCACAAAATCATTTGTGGAGACATCTCCATCCTTAATTACAATTTTGGCCATTGAGATTTTGTTAATGGCTTTAGTAATATGTACACCGATAAGTTCGATGGTGCGGGGCATATCATCTCCATTGATCTTTATCGTAAACTGTGCTACGTCTACCTCCGTTTCGTTAGCCATTTGTATTAACGTTTTTATCGAGCGGTGGGAAGAATAGCTTGGTGCCGGGTTCCAGTTTCCTGAAATCAGTTAGATTGTTAACCCTGGCAACCTGAAGATAATAACTAAAACTGCCGTAGATCTCTTGCGTCATACCCGGCAAGGTATCGCCTTCTTTAACTACGCGAACATGTGTAAGATCAGGCGAAGACGCCTTGCCGGCAGAATCGCGTTGTGCAGGTGGTATAGCTTCAACAAAAGTGGCGTTGATAATAGCCCTTAGCGGTGCTCCTTTTGCGTTGAATAATTTATAATTGATGGAAACCGATTTAAGGCAGCCATTAAATATCTCGGGGTTAAAACGGAGCAGCGAAAGATCGCCCCAAAATATCTGCACAAACCTGGGCCTGTGCCTGTTTGAGTTATAACCGCAGGCTTCATAAAATTCAGTGATTTTCTGGGCTACACTTATTTCTCCTTTCGATGAGCTTTTGAGCGGCCCCGAAACTTTGGTGCCATCCAGGTAGAATTTTAAGGACAGCTCCATGGGCGCCGAGCTGAGAAATGCACCAGCCGTACCCGTTTGTCCTACGGTTGAGGTATGATCAATATTGGTGTGATAGTTAACCGTAAACTCATCGGGGTTGATGTATGCCTCAAAAACTTTAGGCGTACCGGTGTGGTTAATATCTTCAAAACCTTTGATCTTAACCTTTTCAAGTTCGCCACTGTTTAAAAAGTTGTTGAGTACATCAAACATTACCGTTCGTTTTTGTGGTTAAGGATCTCCATGACCATCTCGACACATTCTTTGATGATCTCCTCTTTACTGGCGGCAGTGGCAGCGGTTTGTGCCTGCGGCGGCTGATCGGTGACAACCGTCATCGAAATTTCTATTTCATTGATTAAAATTGCCATAACTATAATCCTACTGCGCCGGCGGCTGCACCAACGGCGCCGGCTATTACATCATCAAGGCCTAAGGGTTTAAAATACTGATAGGTTAGCTCAAGTGTTTCTACCACGAGCGTGTTTTGTTCGGCATTAAATTCGGAGATATCTACTTTGGTTGGATAAGCATTAAACACATGCCAAACGTTCAAAGGGATGTGGTTATCGTTAAGCAACGTGATAAGAATGTTCTTAGGTTCAAATTCAAAGTTTTCCATGCTGTTACGACACCATTTACTCACAAATGATCCTAAAAATAAACCTCGCTTCAATACCAGTTTATTGTATTGCGGCACACCCGGCATCTGATGTTTAAAGCGGTTTTCGCCCCCCTCGGCAACCGGTTCTGTCGCAATGTTTACACTTAGGCCACTTACGCTTTGGAAACGGCCATCTTGCGGTGTTTGCGGGAACATTTCAACCACAACCAAAAAATGGAAGCCAACTGGTGGGTAGATCAACCCGTCAACAATTCCGCTTAACAAACTCATGCTATGAGGTAATTTTTGTTAGTTCCCGTTTTGGATAATGAGGCCCTCATGCGCCAGATCAAGCTGCTCAATGGCAACTTCGCTGCCGTCCGATTTCAGGTCGGTGCTTGAAAGTTTAACCGGGAAGGCATTGGTAACTTTCCAGGTAACCACCGGTTCATGTTTTTCATTCAACAGCTTTATCACCACATCCCGCCGTTCAACAGTGTTGAGTTGTATGGTATTGAGCCAGGCATAAAATTCATTATCATTAGCAAATACGCCTCTTTTAAGAGTGATGTTGCTAAACTCGCGCATACCGGGCATTTTTATCTTACTGTACTCGGGCGAAGCACCATCCCGGTACTCTATCACCTTATTTTCAATATTTAAGCCGCTTACTTCCGTAAAGCCTATCTTAGTTCCGCCCCAATCAACTGAGAAGTGAAACTTTGGAATTGGATATGTTGCCATTTGATCTGTTGTTTAAGTTTAAATTCGGTGTTATGCCAATGTGATTAAGATTCCTGCAGTTTATGAGAGAATTTGAGAATGATAAACTCTGCCGGCCTAACAACCGCCATCCCGATCTCTATATTCATTCTGCCTTCTAAAATATCAAGCGCAGTCATGGTAACGCCGAGGCCTACCCGCACAAAAAATGCTTGTTCCGGTTTGGCACCGGCCAGTGCCCCTGTCCGCCATTGTTTGATCAGGAAGTTCTCTATCATTGCGCGTACCCTAACCCAGGTGTTGGCATCATTTGGTTCAAATACAACCCATTCTGTGCCTTTTTTTATTGATTCTTCGGCAAAGATGAAGAAACGGCGAACTGGTACGTAACGCCACTCATTATCATTACCCGCCAATGTCCTGGCTCCCCATATCAACACTCCTTTGCCTGTAAAATACCGGATGGCATTGATCGACTTGCCCGACGTAGGATCAACGTTTAACGACATCTGGTCTTCATGCGAGATCTTGAGCGATGCGGCGTTAACATATGCCATCGACACGTTGGCAGGTGCTTTCCAAACACCTCTCGAACTATCAACCGAAGCATACACACCCGCAACTGCAGTTGATGGTGGCATGGTTACCGTTAACTTTTGCAACTGCAATTTGATAAGGTTGTATAATTCGGTGTTACCGGCAACTGTTGGTGATGCCACTGGCGATGCCGGTACCGCTGGTGCAGGTTTCTGTAAATTGAGGCCTGTACGTATAGAAGCTTTGAGGGTTGCAGGCGGATTAAGTATGGTACTTAAGTTGATATTGCCGGGATCGCCGGGAGTTTCGTTTGTTTCTGTGGATGTCCCGTTAATGTAAACTACATTTACGTCGGCATCATTAAACCTGTAATTTAAAGACGTTTCCAGATAAGGGAAATAAGCTGCGCCATATTTCATGAGGTCGAGATTGCTACCGAGGGTTGCCGTGTTACGGAAATCGTCTGCAGAACTATTGATATCGTTTACAGTTCCGCTTAGCTGTTTTACATCAATTATGGTAAACCTGTCTTGCAGCAGTAAGCATTGCGATAAAGCGCTATTAATGAGCTGGTAGTAATTTGATGACGTAAGCGATGGGCCATCCGGAAAAACCAGAAGTGTGGGTTCATCTACCTTCGCAATTTCTGTAAGGCCCTTTTGCAGATCGCCGACGGAAACATTGGCATCTGATGGCGCACCTGCAGGATAAGCACCTACTGAAACTATATAGCATGGCCCGCCACCATTGGCAAAATACATTTGCAGCCCGTAATACATCTTGAACCTTGAACTGGTAGTTGGAGCCTTTGCAGCGTTTATGATACGCGTTACCGCACCTGCATCCGTGGTATCGGTAATGGTTACCGTAATGGCTACTTCGTTTTGCGCAAATCCAAACAGCTGCTCAAACTCCAGCAACGAACTGATGCGTTGTGGTTTAAGGGTAAGATCTGTGCCATTAAAACTCGCTTTTTCGGTGTAACCAATAAAAGCGGGAATTGCTGTTTCCACTTCTGCTACCGAAGGTGGAAACGTTGGGATCTCCCGTATATAGACCCCCGGGGTTTTAAATACATCTGCCATGGTGATGGTTTTTAATTAAATGGTTATTAAAATATCCGAAAACGTGTCGGAGCCTTCTGTCCTTATTAAATTTAATGGCGGGTTAGGCAAATTGGCTATCAGCACCTTGTTAGTATCGTCTGTAAGCTTAATACCTGCTATAGGTTCTTCAGTCAGTTTGAGTGGATCGTTTGATACCGCAATGAAAGTATTCGGCGGTGGCGTGGCTGCCAAACCAAAATTTATGGCCGTGCCGTTTGTTTTGCCAACTGTAACAGAATTTACGGCAAGATTGAATTGCCTGTTGATAATGTAACGCCATTTGGTTGCCCTATTGGCGAACGCTATCTTATAATTTTTTATGTTGATGGAATTATCTACATTCTGGAAAAGATTTTCTGCAGGCAGCGCACTTTTATGAAACACTTCTACTATACCAAACAAATCAGCAATCTCCTGCTGATCAATAGAATAGAATGACGCTTTTTCAGCCCCATCAATCATAAACTTTACCCTGCCGGTCGAGGCTTTATTCAGATCGAATGAATAATTAAAAATATTACCGGAGTTATTAACTGTTTGAGATAAGATCTCGCCGCTATAGGTAAAATTCAACTCACCGTTTTGCGTCGCGACTGTGCTATTGTCAGAAAATGCGAAATTACCTGCAGCAAAAGGCAGCAGATCGCTGTCAGTTACGATTTTACTGGTTAAATTCGACACTAATAAAGGCTCGTTAGTTGCGGATAAGTTAACCGCCAGGTTATCAAAGTAATAGTAGCTTTTAGCAGGTTTAATCAGATTAATATCAGTTATATTTTGAAACTGCCTGTTTTGCAGCTTAAGTAGAAAAGTAAATTTAGTTCCATCGGGTAGCGGGTTTTTGATCTTATCGTCGTCGCCAACCTTTGCATATAATTTTCCACCAAAATCGGATGGTAGAAAATTCAAACCTAAGGATCTTATCAGTGCTGCGCAATCTGAGGACGGTACCATTGCAATATCCGGGCATTTACCTGATCTGTAAAAAGGATGTATAAATTCCAATGTAAACAGCGCTTTATATTTTATCCTAATCATTGCTTTAAAATAATCAATGCAATTACCTCAAATCATCCGAAATTGTAATTTCCGTAATTGGCGGGGTTTCCAATTTAGGTTCGTAATCTATAAAGCTCATGGTTCTTATCTTGTAGATAGCGCTGGGCATGTATTTGGCTCCTAAAGCTGCCCATAAGTTATTCTGCTGCTCAAATGTGGTTGAGTGGTAATTAATTACTAACCTACCTACCTTTTGCCAGGGCTTATTGTTGTCAACCTTCGCGTTTATACCAGGGTATTGATCGCTGTCAAAAACCTGATTGGCTTGAAAAAAAGAGATCACATAAGATAAAAGCCTCAAGGCCGTAGCATAGTTGTTGGCAAACGCAGAGAACAATACGAAAGCGTTTATATTAACCGGCGGGTTGATCACCTTTATTTTATCATCAACTTGTCGGTAGTTATACTGAGAATCTGATACCCGGTCTTCTTCAAGATTGATAAGGGTAATGATGATCTTAGAAATATCGCCGTCGCCAGCAGTAATGGCAAATGTCCCGTCAGGGTTCATCAGCGATGATATAAGCGCAACATCCTCGTTACCGAAGTTAACGGCATCCTTTCTTTTCAGATACGCATTTATCTCGTCAGATAAAAATTCGAGGGCAGTCCTAAGCATACAATTGGAGTCAAACTATGTCTTTAAGATCTGTTACGCCTGCACAAAGTTTTCTATAAATTCCTGGCGCTTTTGCAAAACCAATAACGATCCGGCTTGATGAACTATCTTGTAACTTTCTTTTTTCAACAGCTCATGTACAAAAGCCATTACGTCTGGAAAATAGTCTGCATAATCATGGAACGCTACATAACCGCCGGTCTCCACCCACAGTGAGAATTTCCAAAAATCGTTGCCGATATTGAGATAGTCATGCAAGCCATCGATCAGCAGCAAGGAAACAGGGGATTGCCACTCTATATCGGTTGACTTGCCTACTAAAGAAACAACGCAATCTGATAATCTGGCATTTGCCATGTTATTATTAAAGTGCTGAAGGGATGGTGGATATTGATATAAACCCTGATCCGCTGAGCCAAGCAAGCCATCATGGGTGTCAATTCCATAAACTTTGATGCTATCTGAAAAAGATCTGGCTACGCTGCCCAATATCGTTGTTGCTTTACCATGATAGCAGCCAACCTCAACTATATGGGCATTCGGAAATTGGAAGCATGCTTTAAGCGCGATTGTGTATATTAACTCCGCTTCGGAATCACTTAGCCAACCATCAATGTTTTCTATTTGCTTTAGGATATCGCTGAATAATAACGGTGCCGAGTTGCTCCCAATGTCAAGTCCCTCATCGGGCTTTGTCACATAATTATGAAGTTTATTTCGCGCATGCTTTCTCAGTGCCTCATCATAAGTTCGCGACACAGGGTGCATCCAAAAAGCTTTAGGATTATCAATTGCACCCTCTAATTGATCTACTGAGTAAGTTTTCTGATAACTAACAAAGTCATGGCAACATGGATTTAGTTCAATGTCATACCCCAGTAGACTTACCAACGTAGGTAAAATTATCTCTTCGGTAGCCCATATTTTTGTTTGTTTCATTATTTGCTTAAGCATGTTATTAGTTCTAAATAACTTAAGCAGATCCTTTATGGCATCATAGGTAAATACGGTTGACGGCCAAAAAGACCAATGGACAAATTTTTCCTCGCCATTGGTAAACGTTTTGAGCAACGGTTTCCATAGATCGTATTCTTTAAAGGGTTGTATTGAGGTCCAAACGTCAGTATCTTTTGCAGTTAACCGCTCGGGCCTGTTTGATAAGAGCCCGATGTTTGCTTTGGTTGATAAAAACTCTCCCATAAAGCCAGAATAACCCGGCTGGATAGCTAATTGATCAGAATCTACTACGGTAAAAATATCGAACGAGAAATTTTCTAAAGCGAATTGCATCGTTGCAAGTGCAAAATCATGCAAATAACCATGCTTAACCGGGAACGGTTTAGGGTATATTACTGCCCCATAATCTTTAAAAGGAAAGAGAGAAGCAGTTAACTGGAAATTATCCCCGCCATTAAAAAGAATAATAATTGATGACGGATCCTGAAAGTGCAAGTTACGAACCAGATCGATCACACAATCCAATCGCTCATGTACCAGGCAGGTATATATATTTTTTACTTTTGGTAAATCAGCATTGAAAGCCCTATGACCCGCATAACTCATGCGTGTCTTGGCTATTTCAATCGGTTTGATATTTTCCTTGTAATACGTTAGATCCGCCTGCATTATTTGTTTAATTGCCGATGTAGGGTACGGGGACCACCATTCGCCGTCTGTTTTTTTGGGGCTTACATTTTGGTCATGAATCATGTGTACAGCCATCTTGTTATCCGGAAGAACGGTTACCTGACTGGCACAAGTACGCCATACAAATAAACCGTCCATGCCAACATTAATTTCTTCAAATTTGTTGTTTTCCCAATGCGAGCGATGGTAACATAAGGAACTTCCTAAAAGCCATATTTTTTGATCTCTTGGATAGGTGTATTCATAGGCCTGTTCCTGGTTAAGGTCATAGTATAGCAAATTGTTTAAACCGCAAACTTTAGTATTGTACCTTGTTAATTCCTGCACCTGGTATTTTAAGCGGTTTGGGGAGTACCAATCATCGTCGTCCCAGTTTGCTATTAAACTTCCCGATGAGTTGGCGCAGGCCATGTTCAGTTTCTCACCTAAAGTGATCTTTTGCTTAAGCCGGATATATTTTATAAACTGGTTGTCGGGGATCAAGTTTGATACACTGTCTGATCCATCATCAATAACGATCAGTTCTTTGTTCGGATAATCTTGCCGCTGAAAATACCTGATGGCGTGGCTGACAAACTTTCGGCGGTTGTAGGTCGGCATAATGCATGAAACGAGTGGAAGCTCACGCATATCGTTTTTAATTTTCCTAAAGGTTAATTTGGTACAAATACAGCTTCGCTGTGGCTTGTCACAATTGAAAGCTTCTTAAACTGTCTTTAAGGTATTAAATGGCTAAATAATTGTAGATTGAACTTTCTCAAAACTTAGCCTTTGGTTAGTAAATGTGGGCACTTTTTTCGTTTAAGGCAATAGCTACAAATAGCTATTTACAAATATTTATATCATGATAATTTCATAATCATTCAATTTATTTTCTTTCACATAAAAATAACCTTCGTTATCGTAATCCGTATATAGGCTCATCCGGTTACCCCCTGATTAATAGATATAGAACGGATGCAGATAGATAAACAAAAAGTCCATTTTCTTGAGATGGCGATGACCATCCCGATGTACTCGCGAGACCGGTATTTTTATGACTCAATAACTGAGTTATTCTTTCATACCAAGCTACTGACCGCACAACAGGTTGCGTTGTATAATTTTTACGGTTTTCCGTTAACAGAAAGAGAATATACCGATGTAGCTGTAAGAATGGATTATATAGATGATGAGCGTTGCGAAATAATTGAGATACCCCGTATTGGCACACTGGAAAAAATAGCCATACAGCATGATTTTTTGTTATCTATAAAAGATATAACAGACATTGAAGAACTGGTTACAGCTATCGCAGATCAAAAAGACGATTTTAAAATGGTTTTAGACAGGGCGCTGACTGAAAATGAAGATACAGCTTACATAGCGCCTTACTGGGATGAGTTTAAACTCAAAGTTGTGCTAAATTATATAAACAGTTTCTCAAATACATCTGGATTAAGGGCAATATTTGATTAAGTGACATCTAATTGCCTGGGCTATTTGAATTGCGAAACCTGTACATTCAAAAATTAAGTCTGTTATCGCACTACTAACAATCTGCGCGCTGATAATCAGCCCATTTATTAACCGTTCCCGGCACTTTAAACTCACACCGCAGGCAGTTAGATCAGTGCCGTTTATATTGATAACGGTACTTCCATTGGTGGATATTAAAAAAACATAATAAATCAGAAAAGAGTCTTTTCATATTACTTCGGATTGAATAGAAATGATGCTGGAACAATGATTCCCTGATCGGTGTCAGAGTCTTATTCGTTGACTATATCTTTATAAACCTTGATCCTGAAGTTAAATCAGTAAAAAAAGTTTATAACTGGTTTTACAAAGCTACAAAGTCTAAGGGTTTAATAGAACTTTTGGAGCAGTTGTGTGCTAAAGTGAGTAATTACCCAAAAGAAAGAGAAATTCACATCAAAAATACACGTAAATTTTTATAGAAGTGTGCAAATTTTGGTCAATTATGGATTAAGTACTACAGCTATAAAGATTCCCCGGGGCTGGGTATTTAAAATATCGTAAAGTAATTAGCAAAATTCCACTGCTTGCTAAAACGATTTATAAATCGTTAGTTTACTTAATTATATTTTTCTTACTAAGATAGATATATTCTTATAAGTTTTAATAAACCTTTTGAAAGCCATGATGTTAAGCAAATTATGGCACCCAATTTTAAACCTAAAATTGTTTTCATTGTAGACGATGATTCAGTTGATAATCTTATTTTCAAATTCCTTGTAAGGCGTTTTGCACAACATCTGAGTATTGTAGAAATGGATTGCGGCCGAAGAGCGCTTGGGGAACTCCAACTTATTATCGAAAAGGAAGACCATAATCTGCCGGATTATTTGTTCCTGGCTTCCCAAACGCCATCAATGACTTGTTGGGAATTTTTAGAAGAGTTTGAAAAACTCAATCTCCACAAGCAAAAAAATGTTTCAATCTACATACTGTCGTCCTTGTTACAAGACGATGTAAAAAAGCACGAGCAAGACTGCCTTATTACAGGTTTTATTAATAAACCCATCAATCCCCAACACATCAATAAAATATTTCAGCTTTCTTAAGGTAACTGGGAACGATTATTCGAACTTAACTTTAAAGAAATCTTAGATCAATACCCTCAATGTCCCAATTGCGTATAATGTGTAAAGAAAAATGAGAATATCTTTCACGTAATAAATTATTTTAAAAGTTTAATTTAGTATAAATCCTTTCCCTCATGTCTACCAATTATTTCCTCCTCAAATTGCAGGAGGCCAAGCAGTCGCCTGTGCAACCAGGCAATGATCTTAAATTAAGTTATTTTGAGAACTTAGTAATACAAGATTTTTGGAAGTCTCGTAATGAAACCGCGCTTAATGGGAATCAACCAACACGTTTAAGAAACGTGATTTCTAAAGGGTTTATGGTAACAGCCTTTTGGATTTTCATTGCTTCAATAATTGGAATGTTATATTACACCATATTTGAGTATTACTTTTTTGATCCGGGAGTTTCTTCAGTCACTGATCAATTGCTGATCATAGGATCTTACGTTGTTGTCTTAACAGATGTAGTGTATTATTTTAGAAGATCTGTAAAAAAATATTTCGGTTGGGCAACCGGATATGACGAATTTTTAGCAGGTTTATAGCAAAATATCACAGTCTACAAACCTATTTACCTTCGGAATTAAAGTTTTTAAAATTCGCAACTTTACAATTTACCTTACGTAATAAGTCTTAATTGCCGGTTAACGTAATCTGATAAAACCAATAATTTACAGTAGACTGCCTTTACAATAAAATGGCAATTTCTGACTTTTAAGACATGAATTTTATATCTAAACTTTATATCTTCACTAATTTACTTGAGCAAGCAAATAAACATAAAGCGAGTGAAGATCCTACGTTTGAAGGCTTTGGTCAGTATGTAAACATTGTAAATCCCAAAAATAGTGATGAAGACGGCCAACTTTATTTGTCTGCTGATGCAGATGTTGAAGCTCGTTTTATTTTAACAATGATATGGGATGAAGCGATGAATAATTTTGAAGATTACAAAACATTAGTTTCCAGTAATCGCGTAGTCACTAACGTTAAATAATAATCGCATTAACTTTTAGTAGTTGGTCCATTTTTCTTTCTTACCGGGGACTTTAAGTGCCCAGCGTTTGCAGTTTTCGCATATGCGCTGCTGCCCATCCTTATATTGCCATTTGTGGCTTAGGTTAAAAAAACAACGACACCCTTGAATTAGTTTTTTCATAAAAAATCAGTTAAAAAAAGTCCCCCGTTTGCACGCAGGGAACTTTAATCTTATCACTATTACTCATCTAATAATTCACCGCAGTTGTTTCGAGCGGAAAAATCAACATTGGTTGTTTATAACGGTTAGGCTAAAGATAGGGCAGGATTTTATGCGTTTTATCGGCCCAGACCAAATTGTTTATTTAATGTAGATTTTCACACTTTAAGCACAAATTGATCCTACTTTTCTCACAGCGTTTTATGCGGTTGTAAATGTTACGTACAGAAATATGCGCTAAAATAATTTCTAAAAATCCGTTTGAACAAACTATCTAAAGCATGTTAAATTAACGGTATATATCACTTATTTACAGTTATTTAATCAGATATAGCAAAATGAAATCCAGCTAAGAATTGAACAATTGCACTTGATATAATTTTAGGCTTCCTACATAAAAAGGCAATAACTCATTTCAACAATTTTTCTCTTTATGCGAATGAGTAAATTATTACAACCAATAGCTCTCACGTTCCTAAAAAACAGGAAAAGCTACAACTAAAAGTTTTGTTTGTATTTTTTGGCCTAACTTTAGTATATTTAATGCTCCCCCTAAACCATACTCATATGAGCAAACACCACGGATCAATTATTGAGTACGTTGTGCGAAAGCATGGCTACAACATTAGCGACCTTGCAAGGGAGCTGGACGTAAACAGAAGATCTATTTACAATTATTTCGGATCTCAGATTCTCAAACCTAACGTGATATTCCAAATCGGTAGAGTTATTAGGCATGACTTTAGCAAAGAATTTCCGGAAATTTTTGAGGCCGAAGAATTTCAGGATGCGTTTGATATTCAACCTAAATTCGGCGTGGAGTCTGTTCTCTCAACCGACGAAGCCGAGTATAAGGAAAAATATCTCGAACTTTTAGAGCGCTACAATGAATTGCTTACGAATATCATAAGCAATCGCGATACTTTAGTTTAAATGTAAACAGCAAGACCTGAATTAATAGATATCCAATTACAGGTCTTACTTTTTAACTATTCACTGCGGCATAGTCACTTCCGGTAATCCTCCCCCTTTACCGGTGGCTGTTGAATAATATTTTAGTTTGCATAGGTATTTAACATCTACAGTTTAGGGAACCGTATAATCGGCTTGTCTCTATAAACTGCTATTGATTTAACAATACCTTTTGACCGCAAAACCCGTTGTTATTTTCAAGAAAATATGCCATCGCCTGCAGGTTTACTCAGTATTAGTCCAAAAAGTCACAGATAAGGGTACAACGGAAACTGATTACATAGCAGTCCGGATATTTTAAACAAAATTTGAATAATCTTTCTACCTCTACCAATGAAAACCGAACGTACTGCAGATATTTTTGTGATAGATGATGGCGCGATAGATAACGTTATTTCTAAATTACTGATCAATAAATTTGACGCTGAATTATCAGTTATTACACTCGAAAATCCTAAAGGAGCGCTTGATGAACTTTTTTACATCAGTCGTAACAGCCCATCAAAACTACCTGACTACATCTTCCTTGATATTAGAATGCCCGAAATGGACGCGTGGGAATTTTTACGCGAATTTGAGCGCATGGGAATTTATAAATTGAAAAATATACACATCATAATTTTATCGTCTTCTTTAGATCATGAAGACTTTAGAAAATCTAAACTGAACCCTCTTGTTGAGGATCACGTTATTAAACCGCTCGACCTGCAAAAAATCAGAAATATCTTAGGTAATAATCGTTACAAGATCCAAAATTACCTCAATTAACCGGTAAAGCCGTTTAAAGCAAGTTAAGGTTTCCGGGTTATAAATATTCTTTAGCGTTGTGGGTGTCGTTTTAGCTTATGGCTAATAGCACATAATTTACCCAATCATTATACACTAACAGTCCACTCGATACCCATAATGAAATTAATTTATACGAAATGTTAATTTGACATTAAATTGCGTAAACCCAATTATAACAACCTGTGAATATACATAACGGACAAACGGTGAAATTCATCGTTTATAAAAATCACTATCATATAGCCGAATTAGCAAGAAACTTAAATGTTACTCGTAAAACAGTTTACAATTGGTTTGAAGACAGGTATCTGAAACCGGCTGTTATCCTGAACATAGGTAGTGTTTTAAGACATGATTTTTCGGTAGAGTTTCCTCACTATTTCACCAGCCATGATTTTGCCGTATTGCAAACACCTCTGCCAAATGTGGATTCTCAGGAATCTGAATATTACAAAAACCAATACCTGAAACTGCTTGAAAAGTACAACCAACTTTTACTGACAATGACAGGCGTAAAATCTTTACAGTTAGTAAAATAGAAATCTTACGATAACACAAGTCTCTTTATTTTAAGTCTGTTTAAGCACGGGAAGCTATTAGCTGCTCGCACAAACCGAAAGACAGTGTCATGCCATTGCCGCCAAGCCCGTTGATGATAGTGACGCCTGGTTGTGCTTCCAACACCAATTCCGTTTCGCCATTGGTAAGCTTTGCATAGATACCGTTCCAGGTTTGTATTATTCGCGTATCCTTAAGGTTAGTGAAGGAATGCAGGTAATCAATTATCATCTTATTGATAAAATCCTTGTCAAAAGGGTCGTGAACCAATCCATATTCGTGTGAATCACCTACCGTAAGTTCACCGTATTGATTCTGCGATACCATTACATGAATTCCCCATTTAAGGTATTCGGCATATTGATCCTCGTATCTCGCCCGCAAAGCAGGCAGTGATGACGCTACCTGGAAACCCGGGTAATGTACCATTGAAAGGCTGCCGCAGAGTGATGGGCCAATACGCCAGTTATTTGGCTGGGCAACCATTCGCATCATCTGTAATTTACATTTAGTGATAGGTGCCGCCGCAAAAAGTTCAGGATAAAGTGTTTCAAATTCTGTTCCGCTGCAAATAAATATTTCATCGGCACTGTATGATTGAGTTCCGGTGCGCACTGTGTTAGTTTTCACTTCGCTGATAGCGGTATTCCAATGAAACACCACGCCGTATTTTTCGGCAAGGTAGGCGGCTACATTACCAATAGCCTCTCTGGATTCGATGATCATCTCAGTCCCACTCCACAAGGCGCCTTTTAAACCATTCGTATTTACAGCCGGCGACTTTTGTAAGGCTTGTTTTGGTGAGAGCAAAGCACAGTCACGTGCAGATGCATCTGCATCAGCGTATTGCTGCATAACCTCAAGTTCGTCATCGTTGTAAGCTAAATGCAGCGAGCCAACCTCATCATGCCAAATATTGGCCTCGGTACATACCTGTTTCCATATACTGCGTGATAACAATGCACGCTCAAATAATGGGCCTGTTGGCTGCCCAATGGGCCACACCATTCCAAAATTGCGAATGGATGCGCCTACTGCGCGCTCATTACGTTCAAAAACGGTTACTTTATAACCTCTTATGGCTAATGCTCTTATGGTAGCCAGGCCTACTATACCGGCACCTATTACAATGGCAGTTCTGTTACTCATGCTGTAAAAAATGTTAGATCTTTTTTCTCATTAGTACCTTTACGGGCACTTTGCATAAAATATACAAGGGAAAGTATACCGCTTACCGTTCCGATCACGGATAAAATAATCAAGCCGTTTTTAAAGAACAGATCCCAGCTAATATGCGGATTGCCTAACTCTTTCAGTAATAAAACACTTATGCTTCCCAAATAGCCGATGGCATCCGCTACATACATAATAAAGCCTACGTTACTTTTGTAATGGAATGAAGCGATCATCCTCTCGAAAAATATGGCATTATAAGGCACATAACCTGCATATAAACCTAAGCCAGCAAGTGTCATCCACCAGATAGGACTAACAAAACCTGCATTAAATAGTAATGTTACCAGGCCTGCTAATAAACATCCGCAGATAATAAAGATGTGAATAACGGCAAAAGCTTTTAAGTTGTTCCTGATAAGAATAAGCAAGCTTATGCCGGCCAGTACAGCTATGGAGATAACAGAATCAATGCTGGCAAAAATACTGTTGTTCTTTATGCCGAGACCATGCCATATCTCAACTTCAAAATTATCGCGTACATCGCGCATAACGGTAAGCAATACGTATACGATAACGGTAAGAATAATACCAGGGAGAAAACGTGCGAGAAAGGCTTTGCGCTCGGCGGCGTTCATTGGCTGTCGCTCGGTTCTTAATTGCCTGTCTTGCTCGGTTGGCGGGGGCATTATTTCGAGAAACAACACAAATAACAAAAGTGGGATAACGAAAATCGCTCCTGTAACAAATGGCATCAGGTATTCGCTGATATGAGCACTACTCATGATATTGCGAGCGACTGTTTTCACAAAACCCGATGCAAATATCAAACTGATGGATAGAACCGAGGCCATAAATTCGGTGGCCTTGCGGCCTTCCAGGTAACCAAAAACCAAGCCCCATATCATCCCCAGCGGAAAACCGTTTATAAACAGGCAAATGATATTATAGGGAGCCGGAATAACTGCAAACAGAAGCAACGCCAGCCATGATATGCCGATGAGCACCAAAATACTTTTACCCCTCCCCTTTGACTTTACTTCGGCAATAAAGCGGATACCATAAAACTTGCTGAGCATATAGCCCAATACCTGAGCAATTACCAGCCAGGCTTTGTAATCAACATGCAAGTATTGGTGATCCGTAAACGTTCCTGCAGCAAATGCTTTGCGGAAAGCATACATAGATGTGTATGCCCCAAATGCCGAAAGCCCGGCCATAACCGAAACCAGACCATAAGGCCATTTTGCCACACGGCTTTTTATTGTGTTAAGCAGTTGCATTACTTGCTTCGGTAACAATCGCAACAACGTCGGCCACGTCGTCAATAATGTGGGTAGGTGTATAAGGCTCCAGTTGCTCGCGGGTGAAGGCCCCGGTGGTAACTGCTATAATATATTTACAACCAACATTTTTACCTTCGTTGATATCAACCTCTGTATCTCCTACTTTAGCTACTTCATCAGGGTTGGTTATACCTGCTTCGCTCATAATATGGTGGATCATTGCCGGATCCGGTCGACCGGCAGGTACCTCGTCAGAACAGATCATATAATCGAACAGCCCGCGCTCCCGCCATTTAAGGTTGTTGATGATACTATCAGCAATAATGCGTGAGAAACCGGTGTTCAAGCCTACTTTAATACCTTGTTCGCGAAGGGTTAAAAGTGTTTCTTCGGCATTTGGCAGAGCTTCGAGGTCTGTAGCTTTGCGATAATGATCAACGAGGGTGTCAACAAAATGCCGGTGGATATTGTCAACAAGTTCATCGTTAAGTTTAGCCGCATCAGGTTCATGCTTATCAAGCATGGTTTTTATAGCCAGCCTTTTTTCATAGCCCATTAAGGGTGCTATCTCGGTTAACGGAACATCGTAGCCATATTTTGCAAGCGATGATTGGAAAGTATCCATCACGCCGCTTTCGTCGGCAACGGTAGTGCCGGCCATATCAAAAACAACAAGTTTAATAGACATGCTAAATCAAATTTTTGTTTAGCAATATTAAACTATGTTTATTAAATATAAACTAAGCTATTGTTAAGAATAGTTTAATTAAGATTTTTCTCCTCAAAAAAGTAGATCACAAGCATACTTGCTGTCCCTTTACCTATGTTGCGGGGCGTGTGTGACATTCGGCCATCAAACAGCATGCTGTCTCCTTTACTTAAGCGATGAGCTGTATCATCTCCGAATATATATTCTATCTCCCCTTCGATAACGTATTTATATTCGTAAGCCTCAGTCTCAACAAGAGGGCGATGAGCATTAGGTTCTAATTCCAGTATGACGATATCTATAGTTGAGTTTTTGATCAATTGTGTAAAAATGCGTTGGTAATGAAAACCCTCAGCGTGTTCTTTTTCAAATTGCTCATACTCGCTTTTTCTTTTTATGATCAGCGGAAAATTCTCATTACGGTGGCGGATATCCTTAAAGAAAACATTGAGGTCGATATCCAAAGCTTTCACAATATCTATTAATACAATAAGTGAGGGTATTGTGCGGCTGTTTTCAATTTGCGAAATGAGTCCTTTACTTACATTCGCTTTTGTTGCAAGTTCTTGTACGGTGATGTTTTTCTCGCGGCGTTTTTCTTTTATACGGTTACTTATTTGTATCAGTATATCGTCTTCCATTACTCTTTTAGGTTGTTGGCGGTGGCAAAGTATATATTATAAATACATATCGCAAGTAAAATTGAGTTTACAAATGTTAAAAAAAGTTAAGCTATATTTAATAATCCGGGCTTAATATTAAGCTAACAATGGCCTGTTTCTTTTGTAAATACCATAATGAAGTCACAGCAACCTACCCCAGAACAGATTGCCGACCAGGTATTTGCTTTATATGAGCAACACGGTAATGAAGATTACATTGGCGAACCTGTTTCGCAATTAGAGCACATGGCTCAGGCTGCTGATCTGGCAAAAGCCGAAGGTTATGATGACGAAGTGGTGCTTGCGGCTTTTTTCCATGATATAGGTCACCTTTGCGCTGCAGAGGGAGAAGCCGAAAGCATGGATGGAATGGGTAATGTAGACCATGAAAAACTGGGTCATGATTATCTGCTTAATTTAGGTTTCTCAAAACGCCTGGCCAACCTTGTTCAAGGCCATGTGGTTGCCAAGCGCTATCTTACTTTTAAATATCCTGATTATTACGAAAAGCTTTCACCGGCGAGCCGGGCAACCCTAAACTTTCAGGGCGGAGTGATGAGTGCTGAAGAAGCCGCGGAATTTGAGGCTAACCCGGATAAAGATCTCATCATCCGTTTCAGATATTGGGACGATGAGGCTAAGATTGAACATGTGCCTGTCAACAACGTTGACGAGTTCAAACAAATGGCTATTAGACATTTATATGCTAATAGACTTCTTGCATAGACGGGTATGTTAAATCAACCAACAACAATTGTAACTGAAATATTACCAACTCCACTAACCGTTAATCTTACGGTTATAAAAGGTTAAGGTTTACTTAACTTAAACTTAGTTTATAAATAATAAACAAAGTTTAGTATTGCTGCTGATAAAATCAAATCAATCACCTTAGATTTTAAAAGCAGATGAAACAAATTTACTTCCATTTAAGAAGAGTCGCTATTGTAATGATATGCTGTCTCTCACCTGCAATTTTGTTCGCTCAGAGCAAAATATCGGGTACCGTAACGGATGAAACCAGGCAACCGCTGCCCGGCGTAAGCGTTTTACTAAAAGGTACCAACCAGGGTACAACTACCGATGTTTATGGTCGGTTTCTCATCAATGCCTCACAAGGCCAGGTATTAACATTCAAATTTTTAGGCTTTGGAGAACAAGACGTGACTATTGGCAGCAATACCAATATGATCGTTACCCTAAAAGGCGATAACAAAACCTTAAACGAGGTGGTTGTTACTGCTTTGGGTGTTAAGAAAGAAGCCCGCCGCATTGGTTATGCCGTACAAACCGTTAATGGCGACGACCTTAAAATGGCCCGCGACCCCAACCCTATCACCGGCTTAACCGGTAAAGTTGCTGGTTTATCAGTTGGTGCATCTGCCGAGTTACTTGGTGCGCCAAGTGTAAGGCTACGTGGTAACGCCATCTCATTATATGTAGTAGATGGTTTCCCTATTAACACAGATACCTATAATATCAGCCCTGATGATATCGAGACTTACACAGTACTAAAAGGCCCTGCCGCTGCTGCACTTTACGGTAACCGCGCACAATACGGTGCGATATTAATTACTACAAAAAAAGGCAACAAAAATAAAAAAGGCCTTACTGTAGATGTTAACAGCAGTACTGTTATTAACAGTGGCTTTTTGGCCTTCCCACGCGTGCAAAAATCCTATGGTGCGGGCGAAAATACTTTCTACGAGTTTGTTGATGGTAAAGGTGGTGCACCAGGTGGTGTTGACGCCGACTACGACGTTTGGGGGCCTTATTTTGCCGGTCAGTTGATAAAACAATACGACAGCCCTGTGATCAATGGTGTACGCCAGGCTACTCCTTATACAGCACGTGGTGCAGATAACCTTAAAAATTTCTTACGTACCGGTTATCAAACTAATAATAACGTTTCTTTGACTGCTAACGGCGATACTTACAACATTCGTTTTTCAGCATCTCAACAGCACCAAAACAGTTATATCCCAGAGCAATACCTGGATATCGCAAATGCTAACATTTACGCATCTTTCAACCCAACATCACGTTGGAAATTTGAAGGTAACGTAAACTTTAACCGTCAAACTACGGATAACTTCCCTGATGTTAGCTACGGCCCTAACAGCTTGATCTATAACGTTGCTATATGGACAGGTGCCGACTGGGATGTTAACGCTCCTGACATTAAAGCGATCTGGCAACCGGGTAAAGTTGGTACACAATCGCAATTTGCTGAGTACACCCGTTACCATAACCCATGGTTAATGGTTAAAGAGTGGACGCGCGGTCATTACAAGAACAATACTACCGGTTACTTATCAGCCAACTTTAAGATCAACAACAACATAAACGCTACCCTGCGTTCGCAAATTGATACCTACGGTTTACTGCGCACTGAGAAAATGCCTTACTCTGCCCACCCTTATGGCCGCGAAGGTAACCTTGGTGACTACCGTGAAGACCGCCGTAGCTTGTTTGATAACAACACCGAGTTGATGATCAACTACGATTATACCATTGCTAAATTCCTTAACCTATCAGGTTTGGTGGGTGGTAACATGCGTAACCTTAGCTACAACTCAAACTGGGCATCTACAGATTACCTGAACGTACCGGGTGTATATTCTTTCAGCAACTCTATGAACCCTGTACAGGCAAGTAGCTTTAGGTCTGATATGCGCGTGTTAAGTGCTTACTACTCTATCGATGCGGGTTTTGGTAAGTATGCTACATTATCACACACTTTACGTGTAGATAAGTCTTCTGCATTTCAAACACCAACTACTTACGTGTATCCAAGTTTCTCGTTAAGTTCAGTGGTGTCTGATTACGTAAAATTACCTGAGCTTATCAGCTACTTTAAAGTAAGAGGTTCATATTCAAACATCCGTTCTGATGCAACCTCTACAACAATCGGCCCAGCTCCTTTTAGCTCTATCACCGCTTTAGGTGGCAGCCCAAGCAGCAACCCGTTAATGACCAACCCGCTTGGTTATGGTACAGCTTATGCGTCGCCATATAACGGCCCGTCATACGCTTTAAATACAAATTTTTCTACCGGTAAAGTTTACAACAGCCAACCTGCAGGTTACGCAACAGATTATCTTTTCCAGGCGGGTATTAAAACATCAACCCGCGTAAACTACGAGGAAGGTTTTGATATCAAGTTCCTGAATAATCGTTTAGGCTTAACTGCAACAGCGTTCCAGTATATAGATGGCCCGCAGATATTGGCTAACCAGATTTCAACCGCCTCAGGTTATACTATTGAATACGTAAATGCCTTAAAAACCGAAAAGACCGGTTACGAATTATCGTTACAAGGTACACCTATCAAAAACCTGGGCGGTTTTTCATGGAACGTGTTAGTGAACTTATCTACCTTTAAGGATATCTACCAGGAATTACCTAAAGGCCAGGATACGTACCAGACCTTCTTTAAAGAAGGCGATCGTACCGACAAGCTATATGGTACTGCTTTCGTAAGAACACCGGATGGCCAGATCATCAATGATGATGCGGGCAAACCTCTTCAAAACCCAAGACCGCAATACTTAGGGAACATGAATGC
Organism: Mucilaginibacter sp.; assembly: GCA_016763755.1. Lineage (GTDB taxonomy): Bacteria > Bacteroidota > Bacteroidia > Sphingobacteriales > Sphingobacteriaceae > Mucilaginibacter. Next base: position 14,171 of record JAESTD010000156.1, on the reverse strand, counting down.
CAAATATGCGTGGGCAGTAAATAACAGGTTACAGTACAAAAACCTTAGCATGAGTTTCCAGTTTGATGGCTCGGTAGGTGGTGTAATGGTTGATTATATGCACAACAAAACTATGCGTGGTGGTGCCAACATAGAAACTGCCGAAGGCGCATTAGGTGCAGCCCGTTACCAGGATTGGTCTAACTATGGTAAAGTTGGCTACACCGGCAGCTACATTGGCGAGGGCGTTCAAATATCAAACGGTGCAGCAATCAACTATGATTCAAACGGTAATATTCTTAATTACAACCAACTGCAATACAAACAAAACGGAACTAAGACCTTTGTGCAGGATTACGTAAGTAAATACTACAACGTAGATGAATCTAACCTGATGAGCAAAACCTTCTCTAAGCTACGCGAGGTTACCTTAGGTTTTGATTTCCCTAAACAATTGCTGCAAAACACTTTCATCCAAAAAGCTACCGTATCTATTTACGGCCGTAACCTGCTTTATTTCTATAAAGACAAGCGCTTTAAAGATGTTGACCTTGACCAGTACAACTATGCTACCAGCTTAAGCGGTTTGCAATCGCCAACCGTGCGCAGCTATGGCTTTAACCTAAATGTATCATTCTAATAAACTGATAGCAGTAAACATGAAAACGATATTAAAGAAATATATACTGCCTGCAGCTTTGCTGCTTTCAGTAACAAGCTGTAAAAAGAGCTTCGACGAGCTTACGCAAAACACCAACGTACCTAATACTGTACCGGCATCGCTGCTTTTTAACGGTATACTTAACAATACTGTTGAATTACCTGACGGCCAAAAAGAAATATACGCGCAGTATTACCTGTACAATTACGATTATTATGGTAACAACCGTTATGATTTTGGCAGCGGTGACGACTATTACACCACTCTAAAAAACGTATTGGTGATGGAGCAACAAGCTGCTGCCAGCGGCGGTGCTGCCATAAATCCTTATGAGGCATTAGGTAAGTTTTATAAAGCATATCTGTTTAGCAAAATGAGTTTAGAAATGGGTGATATACCAATGAACGAAGCCCTTAAAGGCCTTGATAAACTGGAGCCTGTTTATGATACCCAAAAAACAGTATTGCTGCAATCATTAGATTGGTTAGAGAGTGCGAACAGCGACCTTGGACAATTAATAGCTAATCCAAACAATTTTGGAACCGGCGAGGGCGCTACACTTAAAAACGATATCTACTTTGGTAACGATCTTAAGAAATGGCAAAAAACCGTAAACGCACTTAACATTCGTTTACTTATCCAGTTAAGCGGCAAAACCGCAGATGCCGACCTTAAAGTTGCAAGTCGCTTTGCTAACATTATTGCTAATCCTGCTAAATATCCTTTAATGGAAAGCAATGCAGATAACATGCAATACGTGTTTGTAACACCGAACAATTTTTACCCAATGAATCCGAATAACTTTGGTCAAAGCGGATCGCGTAAAAACATGTCCTCAACTTATGTTGGTTTACTTACTACGCTGAAAGATCCACGTGTTTACGTAACTGCTGAGCCTGCTCGTGACCTGGTTGATAAGCAAGGTAAAAGTGCCACCGATTTCGCATCCTTTATCGGAGCTAATCCGGGTGAAGACCAGGGTACGATGTACAATAACGCAGGTTTGCAAAAATACTCGTTCATCAACCGTAAGCACTTCTATTCTACTTATACCGGAGAACCAAGCATCCAGATCGGTTACCCCGAGTTGATGTTCAACATTGCAGAAGGTATTAACCGCGGACTGACAACAGGTAATGCAGAAACTTATTACCAGAATGGTATCAAAGCGTCTATGGCATCATACAGTATTCCGGAGAACGGCACATTTACGGCCTACTTCTATCGCCCAGGTTCAACAAGCGTAACTGTTGATGCCAACTACGATACCTTCCCTATCACTGCAGCATTTAATACTTATTACAACCAGGCAGCAGTAAAATATGAAGCCGGCGCAGCTGGTTTAACTAAAGTGTTACAGCAAAAATACATCGCGCTGTTCCGTCACTCGGGTTTAGAATCATACTTTACTTACCGTCGTACTGGTGTACCAACGTTTACAACAGGGCCGGGCACAGGTAATAGTGGTCGTATAGCTAAGCGCTTCACTTACAACAACGGTGAACGTACTGCCAATGCTGCCAATTACCAAAATGCACTCAAAAGCCAATTTGGTGGTAACGACGACATTAACGGCGTTATGTGGATACTTAAATAGTTTAACATTATAATTAACGGCCGTTAGCAATAGCGGCCGTTCTTTTTTTATCTCTCATGAAAAAAATTGCTTTAACATTAGCATTGGCCATTGCATTTGCAAATACCTTTGCCCAATCGCACAAAACGCAGAATGTTATTATTGTTACGCTTGATGGTATGCGTTGGCAGGATGTTTTCCGTGGTGCAGATTCAGCTTTGATCAATTCAAAATTCACCGACGATAAGGATGATGTAAAAAAACAGTTTTGGGCTACTACGCCAACAGAACGCCGCAAAATACTTTTCCCTTCCTTATGGTCGGTAGTAAATGCTCAGGGTCAGATATATGGCAACCGTGATCTTGGTAATAAGGATGAGGTTGCTAATCCATATCGTTTCTCGTACCCGGGATATAACGAGATCTTTACTGGCTTTCCGGATGTGCGCATGAACACCAATGACCCAATCGTTAATCCTAACATGAACGTACTGGAGTTTATCAATAAACGAAAAGGTTACGAAGGTAAGGTTATCGCATTTTCATCATGGGAGCGCTTTCCGCAGATTTTGAATGTCAATCGTTCAGGATTACCTGTATATTCTGGCTACGCTGATCTGAAAAACACAGATGCCAACGCAAGTCTAAAGTATTTGAATGAACTGCAGAAGGATGTACCACGCTACCTGGGCGATTCAACCCGTTCTGACTTTATCACTTACGAGTTCACCAAAGAGTACATGAAACAATACAAACCACGTGTATTGTACATGGCTTTTGACGAAACGGATGATATGGCACATGAAGGCAAATACAAACAATATCTTGAACGTGCCCGCCAGGAAGATGGCTACATTAAAACCCTTTGGGAAATGGTACAAGCTGATCCTTTTTACAAGGATAAAACAACTCTACTGATCACCTGCGACCATGGCCGCGGCGAAATGCCACTTGATACCTGGCGCAGTCACGGTGCTGATATTAAAGGTGCAGAGCAAACCTGGTTTGCCGTTATCGGCCCGGATACCAAAGGTATCGGCGAGATAAAAACACCAACAACAACTTACCACAAGCAATTAGCTCAAACTATTGCCCAATTGCTTGGCTTTGATTTTAAAAAGAACGCCGGCCATGAGGTAGGCGATGCTATTACCACAGTTCTAAAATAATACACCGCCCCAACGAACAAAAAAGGCTTCAAATAAATTTGAAGCCTTTTTTAATGCGCAAGATTCGCTGATCTTACTATATATCCTGCAGAATAAAATTACCAGATCCGTACTCTTTGATCTTCTGATTTATAATTCTTATCGCCGGGTTGCAGGTTAAATGCTTTATAGAAAGGTGCAAAATACATTAGTGGCCCATTTACCCGCCACATAGCCGGCGAGTGCGGATTGGTATTAACATAAGTACGCAGGAACGCATCTCTGGTTTTAACCCGCCATATCCGCGCTATCGATAAAAAGAATCGCTGATCGGGTGTAAAACCATCTATTTTCTCACCGCCCATTCCCTGCTGAGTCATCTTGAACGCATCGTAGGCAATGGCTACCCCGCCGTTATCTGCGGTGTTCTCCCCTAACGTCAGCAAACCTTTAATGTGGACAGTATCTAAAACCGTGAAAGTGCTGTATAAGGCTGCAAGCTGCGAAGTTTTTTGCTTAAACTTTTGCAGATCTTCTTTTGTCCACCAGTTTTTTACGTTGCCGTCTTTATCAAATTGTGAACCTTGGTCGTCAAATGCGTGGGTCATCTCGTGGCCAATCACCATACCTATACCACCGTAGTTGATCGCATCATCAGCTGTAAAATCAAAATATGGATATTGTAAAATACCTGCCGGGAAAACGATCTCGTTAGCCGGCGGATTGTAATAAGCTGTTACAGTTGATGGCGTAGTCATCCATTCGGTTTTATCCACGGGCTTGTTTAGCTTAGCCAACTCATACTGATAATCGTTACGACTGAGTGATAGCAGGTTTTCAAAGTAGTGGGTTCTGCTGATCTTTACCTTATCGTAGTCCCTCCATTTATCAGGGTAACCTATCTTTTTGATGATCGTATATAACTTCTCTTTAGCTTTTTGCTTGGTACTGTCGCTCATCCAATCCAATTGGTTTATACGGTTCTCAAAAGACTTTTGAAGATTATTAACCAGCGCAAGCACGCGTTGTTTAGCACCCTCGTTAAAGTAACGCTTCACATATAACTGGCCTAAGGCCATGCCCAGATAGTTGTCTACATTGGCCGTCATAATTTGCTGGCGGGACTTCTGTTTATCTTCTCCGGATAACACTTTGTTAAAGGCAAAGCCTGCATTAACAAAAGGCTGGCTCAACCTGTCGGCATAATTTTGAAGCGTTGCTGCTTTTAAATAGGCTTTCCAACTACTTATGCTTACAGATTTGAGCATCGTATTTAACTTATCATAGTAAGCTGGTTGGGCCATGTCAATAGAATCGGTAACAGCACCAATATTTTTTAACATGCTGACCCAGGATATATTCGACTGGGTTTTATTGACTTGTGAAACCGCCACTTTATGGAAATTCGCCTCAATATCCCTTAGTTCAATATTTGTTTTGCTTGCTGCTGCCAGTTGTTTTTCAATGCTATATACGATACCGGCATATCTTTTCGCTACGGTGGCATTACTCCCGGTGAGACGGAATAAATCACCAAGATATATCTTATAGGCGCTTTGAACATGCAACGTGGCTGAATCGGTTTTGAAATAATACGTTTTCTCCGGCAAGCCGATACCGCCCTGGTAAACGTGGGCGATATTTATCTTGCTATTTTTGTTATCAGGAGAAACACCAAAACTAATAATTGAGCGATTGCCCGTTTTCATCTCAGCAGCAACAAATTTAAGCAGTGATGGTATACTATTGATAGCGTCTATACGTGAAAGTATCTCTTTAACAGGCGTGTAACCTCTACGGTTAATAGTTGCCATATCCATACCCGAAGTATAAAAATCGCCAACCTTCTGCTCAATGCTGCCCATATTGTTTTTAGCATTTGAAACACTATCCAATATGTTTTGCAGCAAGCGTTTTTGTGGGATGTTAAGAAAAGAGTAAGAACCCACTCCTGCCTGGTCGTTATCTATCTTAACGGTGTCATACCATCGCCCGTTTACGTAGCGGAAAAAATTATCGCCCGGTTTAACCGCAGGGTCAAGACCGGCAACATCTACAAAAGTTCTTACTTGAGCATTTGCATGGTTGCAAACAATTAGAAGCGTTATAACTGAACAGAGAGTTAATATTTTTTTCATATCCTTAAAGAATTGGCTAAAGTTAATAAACTTCATAGTGCTATGTAAGCTGTTAATTAGTTATTACATTTAAATATTCCTTTATTTTAGTTTAAATCCCAAATGCAATATCTACAAAAAGGTCTTTTAGCGATCATCTTACTTTCCACGGTGATTTTTACTTCGCAAGCTCAGGTTAAAGTCAAATCGCCTGACGGAAATATCATTTTCCAAATAAAAACCGATAGAACCGGCTTATACTATGATATAAAATATAAAGGGACCGACCTATTCAAAAACTCAAGGCTCAACATCAACTTTGAACAAGGCGGGCCATTCACTAATCAATTGGTTATCAAAAATCAGAAGCCCGAGCGCCTTATTGATGATTATGAGTTGATAACCGGTAAAACCAGCAAGGTACATAGCGTTTGTAATCGCGTTGTAGTTCCCGTAGCAGAACGCAGCGGGCTTCATCGTAAATTGAATATCGAGATAAGGGCATTTAATGATGGCGTGGCCTTCAGGTATATGCTACCTGCACAAAAACAGTGGCAAAGCGTCAACATTACTGATGAGATAAACACTTTCAACTTTGCCGGCAACCCAAAGGTTACAGCCCTACTACTGCCTAATTACACATCATCGCACGAAGGCGAGTATACAAAGGCCGAATTAATCAACTTAAAAGCGAATAACCTGATGGATATGCCGGCGCTGTTTGAGTTACCTAAAGGTATTTTCGTTGCCATAACTGAAGCTAACCTTCACGATTATGCAGGTATGTATCTGATCAAACACAACCACACAATCGAAACCCGATTGTCGCCGCGATTGGATGAGCCATCAATAAAAGTGAAGGCTAAATTACCCCATAACAGCCCATGGCGGATAATGATGATTAGCGATCGCGTCGGCGCGTTGATAGAAAGCAATATCCTCACAGACCTTAATGAGCCTAATCGCATAAAGGATATATCATGGTTAAAACCGGGCAAAACCACCTTCCCCTGGTGGAATGGTAATGTAACTCCCGATAGCCTTAATGCACCGGGAAACAACTATGTAACCAATATGTATTACGTAGATTTTTGCAGTAAAAATAATATTGACTACCACTCGGTTGTTGAATACGGCTTACACGAGTGGTATGTCAATGACGGCGAAGGTTTCCAACCCGGTCCTCATGCAGATCCATCTAAAGCTGTCCCCGGATTGGACATGCAGAAATTGTGCGATTCGGCAGCGAAAAAAGGTGTGGGTATACGCGTTTGGGTACATTTTTATGCTTTGTATCCTAAATTGGAACAAACCTTTGCACAGTACGAAAAATGGGGAATAAAGGGCTTGATGTGTGATTTCATGGATCGTGATGATCAGGAAATGGTGAATATGCAGGAAGAGATATTGCAATGTGCAGCGCGCCATAAACTGCATATTCAGTTCCATGGTGCTTATAAACCGACAGGAATGCAACGCACTTACCCTAACGAGTTTACCCGCGAGGGTACGCTCAATTACGAAAATGATAAATGGGGAACGCGCGTAACGCCAAACCAGGATATCGACATACCGTTTACCCGCTTACTTGCAGGACCTACCGACTATCATTTGGGTGGATTTAGGGCGGCTACCCCTCAAAATTTCAAGGTAAACTATACACGGCCAATGGTTATGGGCACACGTTGCCACATGCTGGCCATGTATGTGGTTTTAGAAAGTGCATTAGGAATGGTTTGCGATTATCCGGATGCTTACATCGGTGAGCCCGGGTTTGATTTTTTGCAACAAGTGCCAACAACCTGGAATGAAACCCGTGTTTTAGCCGCCAAACCAAGTGAATACATCGCGATAGCAAGGCGCAAGGGTAAGGATTGGTACATAGGTGCTATTGCAAATAGCTCAGCTCAAGAAATTAATGTAAAATTAGATTTTTTAGGCGAAGGTACTTATAGCGCAGATATTTACAGAGATGCACCAGACGCTACAGTTAACGCAAACCATTTGGTTAAAGAAATCAAACATGTATCGCTAACAAGCGACCATAAAATGTTACTGGCGCCGGGTGGTGGCCAGGTAATACATTTGTCGCCAATGCAACCATAAATCACTGCTGAAGTAATGCAAGTAGGTTTATTGAATATATATTTTAGACCCATGAAAAACGCTCATAGACCGTTAATCTATGAGCGTTGATGTTTTCTACAAACTGTTATATCAGGCCTTTACAATATTTATCCCAGTGATTAATAAGTAGTTTTTGACCAAATTTGGTTGTATTGCCTCCCATGCTGGGTGTAGGGGTAAATTCACCAAACACCGCTCCGTTTACTGTTGCATAAAAATCTATCCTCACAAAAATCTCATAAGCCTTGCTTAGTAATCTTGCCTGTGCAAGCATTTCGTTAAAGCAAGCTGGTGGATCTTGTCTTGATGATGGTTTATATTTGGTGTTCACGGGTTTAATGAGGTTCCAATCCTGATCGTAAAAGCAGGATGTTCCTGAATTTGGGCTTAAGCGATCTATCACCCATATACAGGCAATTTCTCCATTGAAGCAGAATATTTTATAATCCTTTAATATCTCGGTACCTCCCTTCTCGTTTTGAAGAAACTCCTCTACCAAAAAATTCAGGTGCTGGTTAGATGAAACCTGTTTTTTTAAGACCGCCAAAATTTCTGACGGCTGATAATATTTCTTGTCGAATAGATTGTATCCATCTCTCATCAGGAACACGTTATTTGACGAATGACCGATTGTAGGGCGGATGACATAATTTTTTGGCAGGGAGCTGAAATCAATTTCATCAACTTCACGACCTTCCCAAAAAAGCGCCGGTAGCTTACAGCCAAATTTGCCGGCAAACTCTCTCGAATTGTGTTTATTGCTAAGTCTTCGTTGCCAGTGTTTAACATTTTTCCATGTTCCAAGAGAATGTTCGGCATCTAACATCGTATTCCTGATGATTTCAGCATTAGGATCATTCCAAAATTGTTGGTGGCGTGCACGGATTCTTGCGGGATATTGACCCCTGTGATCCAGATAGGATTTCAATAAAGCTAACATAGGTAGATAGGTTTAGAGTTTGTTAATTGGTATGGCAATATTACGAATTAGTTTATAGAATTATAATTCTTTAACATAATCATATAATATTGTTTACTAATGTGAGAAATTTTATCAAATTAATAATTACACGCACAGTTAACAATTATTTAAAAACCGGCGATAGGTTTCAAAATTGCTGATATTGAGTTTCGAGGATGTCGTGCTGTAAAACAAGCAAATATGAGTTAAAACTATTTTTATGTCAGGAGAGGATAAATAATTACTTATTACCTTTCAGATAATAAACAGGTAATTAATTAATAGATCAGGTACTTAGAAGTGTATACCGATCTGTATCCTGATGGCCACCTAATTCGATGAAGATCTCCGAACAATTAGCTTCGATGGTATTTCGATGCTTTCATCAGGAAGCGAGATAGAGCTATTCTTTAAGAATTTTATCAATGCCAAAGCAACTGCCTTTCCCATTTCAAACGCAGGCTGGTTAATAGTGGTTAGGCTTGGGTTAAAGATAGTGGCAGATGGCTGGTTAGAGAAACAGACAACTTTAACTGCGTTGGGCATAGTTAAACCTAAATCATGGCATACCAGATAAATTTCCGTCGTCAACTTCTCCACAGTAGCCACAATACCATCCGGACGATCAACCCGTTGCATCAGTTCACTAATGAGTTGGTGATTGCGATCGGGGTTTTCGTCACATTCAACAACACAACTACCGGCATCGTTAAGGTTGTGATCAACAATTGCCTTTTTAAAGCCCCTAACCCTTTCCGATATAATGTTTAACTTATTTGATATAGATAACAGCGCAATTTTTCTGCAGCCGGCATCAATCAAATGTTTTGTAGCAAGGTAGCCGCTTTCAAAGTCATTTGTTGTGATTTGCGCAGTGTCAATTTCAGGGCAAACCCTATCAAAAAAAACGAGTGGAAGTTGACTATTAAACTCATAAAGATGTTCAACTGAATCGGTTTCAGCCGTTACAGACACTAATGCTCCATCTACCCTACCCCCGGCAAGTTCCTTCAAGATAGCTTTTTCGCGTTCCAATTTTTCATGTGTCAGGTATATAAGCGTGTGGTAACTGTTAGCCAGGGCAACTTCTTCAATGCCATTTAATGCAAGCGAGAAAAAGCTGTCTGCAATTTCGGGTATAACTACAGCTATGGTTTTACTTTTATGGCGGCGCAAACTCCCGGCGTAAACGTTAGGTGTGTAGTTTAATTCGCGTGCCAGTTGTAAAACCCTTTGTTTGGTGCCAACGCTTATTTCGTGACTATCGCTTAACGCCTTGGAAATTGTAGCGGTGGACAGATTTAATTTTTCTGCAAGAATTTTAATAGTGATAGCACCCATAACTTGCGGCTTGTGTGCAATTATTACCAGGCACACAACAATTGGTTTATCATGCAAATTATCAATTCTTACTTAATCGTTTAAGTAAATTTTATGAGGTAAAAAGAAAAATGCGGCAATTAATTTTGCCAATTTAGTAGTAAAACCAATTAACATATTCAAGAAACGATCGCCTTCATTGTGCCTTGGATGCCATATTGATACCAAAATTATGAACACCACAAAAAACACTTTGACAGATGGTTATGCAACGCCTCTTGCTGACCTTGACGAATGGGAATCTGACATATTACGCCGCTACCCTGATCCTGCAGTAATTAACGAGAATAAAAAAGAAGAAGACTTTAGGAATTACCAGGAAACTGAGAAAGATGGTGTCAAGGAGTTTTACCGGCTTAATCACCTTTATCAAACTTATGATTTTGTGATTGAGCACAAGGCTAAATACCTCAATTTCGATAAAAAAGAAATGCCGATATGGGATGCTTTCGATTTTCTGAATGAATTGGTTGATGACTCTGACCCCGACACCGATCTGGACCAGATGCAACACCTTCTGCAAACTTCAGAAGCGATACGAAACGATGGCCACCCCGATTGGATGGTGTTGGTTGGCCTGATACATGATATGGGCAAGGTGCTTTGCTTATTTGGCGAGCCCCAATGGGCAGTTGTAGGCGATACCTTCCCCGTTGGATGTGCCTTTTCTGACAAGATAGTTTATTCAGAGTTTTTTAAAGATAACCCGGACTACACCGATCCTCGCTATAATACAGAGCTTGGAATTTACACGCGCAATTGCGGTTTAGAAAATGTGCATATGTCATGGGGACATGATGAATATGTTTACCATATGATGAAGGACTACCTGCCGGAGCAGGGTTTATATATGCTGCGTTATCACTCATTTTACGCCCAACACCGTGAGCATGCTTATAATCATCTAATGAGCGAACACGATCATAAAATGTTTGAGTGGGTAAAACTCTTTAACCCTTATGACCTGTATTCAAAAAATCCAAACCAAAAAAGCTGGGATGAGCTAAGGCCATATTATGAAAATCTGGTAGCTAAGTATTTACCACCAACGCTTAAATTTTAAGCATTACCGCGTTTTCTCATAAAATAAGATTACCTAAAGCCCTAGAACGTGCTCGAGGGCTTTTTATTTATTCATCAAAAGGTATTTCCTTTATAATTCCGGACAGCACTTTTTCACCATCGATATTAACTGTTACACGCCCAATAACTCTGATGCGGATTGCCCGGTCATCGTCAAAACGCCTCGCCTGGTAAATTGCATTCAGATCTGCATTGTTTTCAATCGCGTCATTTATTCTATCGTTAAGGTCTTCGCGGCTTCCATCAATAACATGGCTTATGCCCTGGTCGTAAGTCATGGGTTTATCAGATGGCCAGCCAATGATGGTAGCAAACATAAAGTCATAGGTTACCGCTTTGGTATTTAGATTAAGCGACCATGTGCCCATCCCTGCAGCCGTAAGTGCCAAACGCAGCAGTGATTCGGATGCTTCAAGCGCTTTGCGGGTTTCCACCTGATCTGTAATATCAACCGCAACAATGTAGATTCGGTCTGTTATCCCTTCGGTATGCTGCACTGGTTGGTAGATCATGTCGAAATAACGGGGTTTGATCACGCCATCAAAACTGATCAACGCACGAAGCTCCGGGTTCACATAAGAAATACCGGTATCTCTTACCTGGCTCAATAAAGCTATGAAACCTTGCGATTCAATTTCGGGCAAAACCTCGCCAAGAGGTTTACCTAAAATATCGGGGCCTTTGCCCCAATAGCTGATAACTTTCTGATTGGCAGTTTCTACCCGATGATCTGCACCCGACAAAACCGCTATTGCAACGGGTGCGTGGTCAATTAGTTTACGCTGTTGGTCTTCACTTTCAAAAAGTTTTTTTGTACGCTCAAAAACCCATTTTTCAAGTTGTTCTTTTGTTTTAAAAAGTTCCTGGTTGCTCTCGGCAAGCCGTGCTATAACATTGTTAAGTTTAACATTTGTTACAGCGAGGTCTTCAGCTTCGGTGAGTTCTTTCAAGATGGCCTGCTCAATGGCATCCTGATGGATTACCTTGTTGGTAATATTATTAATATGAAGCAGTAAATATTTTATCTTACCATCGTATTTTAATGGCACTACACTAATATCCCACCAGCTCACCTCGGTAACTACAGGCAAATTTGACGGAATATTGTACTGTACAGGCTCCAGTTGAACGGTACGTTGAAAATACAAGGCTTCATGAAAAGCTTCCAACAGCCTTGTAGGTCCGTATCCTCCTGCATTTTCGGGTTTAAATGCCAACCACCAGCTTAACCCTTTAACTTCTCTTTTCTCGGTATGGGTATCTTTTATAAATGCTTTATTATAGGCCAATATGGTAAAATCCGGACTATCAACATCCAGAATAGCCAACGGCCCGGAGGTTTCCATTAAGGCAAAAGCTAACGGATCTGGTGCGAAACTATTTTTCTTAACATCATCAATTTTGTTGCAAAAAGCCACCCATGAAGGAGAACCGCAATAAATTGCAAGGATATTAAGCGCATAAAAGGATAGCCCAAACTTACTTTTTGTAAACCCGTATAATCGTTGTAATGCGGTATTGCTGATCTTGATCCCTGTTTCCCGAAATATCAACTGAGCTAAGCTCTTACAATCTTCCAATTCAATTAAAGGAAGATTTGCTTTAACCAGCACCTCATATTTCAAAGATTGAATGTACTTGGGATTCATGAATAGATTAGGTTTTCCGAAATAGGCGATCTGTATGCTACCTTAGTGTAAAACTTTACTTCTTAAGCAACAATTGTTAATATTACACATAATTATGAAAAGAATTTTTTATTTTTAACTTAGTAACGATAAAATTGCACACAATTTGTTGGGTTGGTAAAATGGAGAATAAATCGACTGATAAAAATTACTTCTATTTCATTAACCGTAGTTATTACATTTCATGCCTTTTGTCAGAACGGTTGGATGAACTTAATGAGCCGCATATTTCCAACGACTTAAAAAATCATCTTAACGAAGCTGTCATAAAATTGAGATCACAGGGTAACGTTTTGCTGGATTTAATTGTCCGGCTTGGTGAAACAGATTCTGCAAACCTTGCAAACTCATCGGTTGATTTTCTGGAAAGTAAGTTTGAAAATATTTTGCAGCCGGGGTTTGGCTTTCAGCTTATCTATCTTTATGATTACCTTTTCCTGGCGGATTGTATGATGGCTGAAACCCGCCGTCTTTCTGGCTTTTTACTTCCACATGTCTCAACCGATGCTGCCGACCTCAACAATTTGTATGATAGTTCAATTTTACACCCCACAATAAACTTTCTGAAGACACAATTTCAATCGACTTTGGTGTCGTAATAAAAAAACATTGTCTCTATCAGTCCGTTGAATAAATATGGTGGGTAAACACTTTACCCGTTGTGGTTTTCAAAGCAAACTTATACCCGCTGTTGCCGCTCAAAAATCCAGCGGGAATGTCACCTGTTAAATTGCTTTTCGGAGTGATAAGCTTGCCTGAAAAAGCGTCATTAAGCTGTTCAAATTCATAGCTTTCTCCGGAGGCAATAGATATTAGTTTTACTTTCTGGATAATCACATCAAAATTTCCTGCATTCGTGATCTCGATTCGGACCATAGCTGTCAGAGAATTATTACCTGTATTATTTTTTACCCTTCGGGAGTAAAGAAAAAGTTTAGTCCTTTTAACAGAAAATAGTTCTTTCCAAACATGCCATCCCAACGAAATGATAGAAATTAACAAAGCCCAGAATGCCATATTTGAGATCATCTATAAATGTATTTTACTAATAGCTTAAAATGCAGTTCTTCGAAAACACAATTTATTTGGATATACTAATTTGACCAAAACAATTTGCATTTTTTACCGACTAAATGATTGTGTTCGTCTTATAACCACGACTTACGTTCCAAAAAAATAATATACAACCTAAAGGAGTAAACCCATGATTATAAATATTTTATACAAGCCTCCTTACTATTTAATATCACTAAAGCCTATTATTAAAGTTATTAACATTCTTTCAACAATATGATAAATATTATTTTTTGGCCTAAGATTGGCATAGTGGTAAGCTCCCCCGTGATTAATAACTAAAGCACCAACTACTACTACTATGAACAAAAACCACGGAGCTATTATCGAGTACACAGTACGAAAGAACGGCTACAACATTAGCGATTTAGCTAAAG
>JAESTD010000155.1 GCA_016763755.1 Mucilaginibacter sp. | reverse complement strand
TCAGGTCTAACAAACGACCCGGTGTTGCTACAGGGATGTCCACACCACGGCGCAGGGCATCAACCTGTGGGTTCTGGGATACGCCGCCAAATATCACCAGGTTCTTTAAACCTGTGTTGCGGCCATATGCCGTAAAGCTATCGCCAATTTGTATAGCCAACTCGCGGGTTGGTGTAAGTATAAGGGCCTTTATGGTTTTCTGCTCGCGGTGCTGCTGCCTATCGTTATAAAGCAATTGCAGTGTAGGAATGGCAAAGGCAGCCGTTTTACCGGTGCCGGTTTGCGCACAACCTAAAAGGTCGCGGCGTTGTAATATATAAGGGATAGCCTGTTGTTGTATAGGTGTAGGGCTGGTATAACCCTCAGTTTGTAAAGCCTTTAAAATAGGCTCAATTAATTTAAGATCGGTAAATAACATTTATGTTTTTGCAAACGCCAAACCTAAGGACGCTGACTTTTTCTAACGAAGAGTATTAAATATGATTATGGCCGGCTTAACCGGCATTGCCACAAAGATACGCTTTTTATCGCGAAGTAAAGATGTGATATTATCTTCGGCCGGCCTGGATGCGTTTGTGTCGCCTGCTGGCTAAAAAGCCATCCAGCAATATCAGCCCAAGGCCTACCATTATCGAAACATCAGCGGCATTAAATATACCCGTTTGCAGCGGGCCAAACTTAAGATGAAGAAAGTCGGTAACCGCACCATGTTTTATACGGTCATACAGGTTACCCATACCGCCGCCAATACAACAAACGATACCAATGCCTAATAATGGATGAATATTCTTTTTGAGGCTAACGAAAAGTAAACCGCCAACCAGCGCCAGTATGGGCACCAGCGTTAGCAAAATAAACCTGAACGGCTGCACCAGTTTAGCGCCAAGGCTTAAAAACGCGCCGGTGTTCTCAACATGCAAAAGCGTAACATGCCCATCAAAAAAGCGGTACTGATCATAAATATTGATATGATCGCGCATCATTTGTTTGGTAACCTGGTCGCAACTAATATTCAGCGCCAGCAGAGCCAGTATGGCTATAACACGGTAAGCACCTTTCAACTTCATTTCGGCAGCGAAGGTAATAAGAGAATCATAGAGTTAAATCGATATTGATAATTATTTGTATAATTCGTATTTTTGTACTTAAATTGTTCCTAATAATTTTATCACATATTAGAAAGTAATGAGGCCGTTTCCTAAAGCTTTTTTTTGGACCTTATATTGCTGTGGAATAGGAATCATACAAATACTTATTGCGTTTATCTTTACGTGGCTACAAGGGAAAAAAGATTTCCAGTTAAATGTCTTTTTTGTTGATGGCTTCTTTCTTTCTTTTCTATTTCTTTAATTGCATCAATATTTTACGAATTTGTCTTTGAGAATGATTGCCAAATAAATAATATTGTTAGAAACTTGTTGCTCTTTTTCTGCGTTATAATCGGAGTTGGAGCTATGATTATATATGCAATGGCTTATGCTATTAAACTCAACGTAGTTACTAATGACGTAGGAAATTACATTTTAGCTCAACAAGTTTTAACAAGTTTTTCTGTAATAGTATCATTAATTATGAAAGCTATAATATATAGCGGGAGGTAAATATGGCTGATATCATCATATATATAGTTAGTTTTTTCTTTATCTGTTTCTTAGTCGTTTCAGTCATTGCTTTCAAGCAAATTCATGATGCCAAGAAAGAAATAATTATAAAAGAAAAAATTGACCGTGTCCACATTATTTATAAAATGAACACGAGTGCTTTAGTATTAGACGATTTGATTCAAGCAGAGAATCTTTTAATTTCACATCCAATTAAAACCTCTGATAACGGCAAATTTAACCACAAGCCGATTCCAGTTCGTTCTACAGAATTCGTCGACATTTTTACAGACGAAAATGTGTTCGAATGTGCTATTAATTTGAATTAAATGAAATACGCTATTGTAGCCATAAATCCACTTAGTCATTCCGTAGAAATACCGCAGGATTTCAGTTTTTCGAAAGAAAAACATTTAATTTCAGCGATAAATAAAATTACAGCTGAAGTTGATGGTGAAAAAGATTTAATAAAAATTTCTGTCCAATTCACACTAAATTTAGCTTATAAAGAAAATCCAGAAGACCAAAACAGGATATTTCAACTAAATGTCGAGAGCGAATTTAGGGTTGTTGATTTAAAAGATTATTTTCTTGAAGAAGGCGAAGATGAAGAACTCGACCCCGATGTGCTTCAGTTTTTCATGGATCTTGCCATACATCATGCGAGAGGTGTTCAAAGTGTATATATTAAAGGGACGCCAATAAGTACCTTTTTGCTTCCTAATAGAAAAATAACGAAAGAAAAAGACAAAAAAGAGGACTCATAAAAATAGCCTTTCAAATTTGAAAGGCTATTTTTATGATCGTATAGCTGGGTTAATCCCGGTTTATTTATTTCATCAAATTGATAAAATCATCAAACAGGTAACGGCTATCATGCGGGCCCGGAGATGACTCAGGGTGATACTGTACCGAGAAAGCTTTTTTACCTTTTACACGGATACCTTCTATCGACTGGTCGTTAAGGTTTACGTGGGTTATTTCAACTTTATCAGAAGAACGTACCGCCTCAGGTACCACACCAAAACCGTGGTTTTGTGAAGTAACCTCGCAGTGGTTGATAATTACGTTCTTAACCGGGTGGTTTAAACCGCGGTGACCATTAAACATTTTCTTGGTTGGGATATCATTAGCCAAAGCCAGTAACTGGTGACCAAGGCAAATACCGAACATTGGTTTATCAGATGCCAATACTTTCTTAACGGTATCAATAGCGTATGGCATAGCCGATGGATCGCCGGGGCCGTTTGAGATAAAGTAACCTGATGGTGCAAAATCCTTCTCCATTTCCTCAAAGGTGGTTTTTGCAGGGTAAACTTTAGCGTAAACATCGCGGTCGTCAAAGTTGCGCAGGATGTTTTTCTTAACGCCAAGGTCAAGCACAGCTACGCGGTAAGTGGCATCTTCTTTACCAAAAGTGTAAGTTTCTTTGGTTGATACCTGTGACGATAGCTCCAAACCATCCATTGAAGGTACCTGGGCCAGTTTGGCTTTCAGTTCTTCAACATCTAATATTTCAGACGAGATAATGGCGTTCATGGCACCCTTATCGCGTATGTGGCGAACCAACTGGCGGGTATCCACATCAGATATTCCTACAAGGTTATGCTGCTGAAAGTAATCCTGTATAGATTCATCAGCCTGTTTGCGGCTGTAAGTAATATTGTAGTTTTTACAAACCAGGCCGGCAATTTGGATCTCGTCAGACTCAACCTCTTGCTGGGCAATTCCATAATTACCAATGTGTGCGTTGGTTGCTACCATAATTTGCCCAAAGTATGATGGGTCGGTAAAGATCTCCTGGTAGCCGGTGATGCCGGTGTTAAACACGACCTCGCCATAGCACTCGCCTTTGGCTCCGACGCTGACGCCACGAAAGAAGCGCCCGTCCTCGAGCGCGAGAACGGCTTCGGTCATCACTGCAACACCCCAAAACGCTCAAGCGGCCAATAGGCAAAGACCGCCTT
>JAESTD010000154.1 GCA_016763755.1 Mucilaginibacter sp. | reverse complement strand
CCGCCATAGTACCTTTGCCGGATCATCTAAGGCCAACATCATTGCCCCAATTTTGTAGCGAGTATCATCCTTATCCTGATCATCACAGCAGGTTTACTGCACACGCATACTGTAGAAGAGCATGGCAAAAAAGAGGTTGTCCCTTACCTGTATGCACACTGGGCAGCACACGGTATCACGATCCCTGGCAGCGAAAACTTTGATGCTACCATCTATGGTAAAAAAGGCTTTCTTAATATTCCGTTCTTTTACGGTGTATTGATCGTGCTTTTAGGTACTTATAGCTTCCTTGGTATCAAGATGGCTAAATTTTCTGAAGCTGAAGATACTGAAGGCGGTATGGCTAACTACGATAAGATCTTTAAATACGCTTGTATCTTCTTAACCATTTTTGGTTTCACCTTCCCGATCTTTGCGTTTGGCGTTATCATGTCATTAGAGGCACATTGGTTCTCAACCATGTTTGGTTGGTATAACTTAGCGGCTATGCACGTAAGTGGTTTAGCAATTATAACCCTCGTGATTCTTTACTTGCAAAAACGCGGTAACTTTAGCTGGTTAAATGAAAACCACCTGCATGATATGGGTAAACTGATCTTCGGTTTCTCTATTTTCTGGACATACGTTTGGTTTGCACAATTCTTCCTTACCTGGTATGCCAACATGCCTGAAGAGTCTGTTTACTTCTACAAACGCTGGGAGCCCGAGTACAAATGGTGGTTTTGGTTAAACATTGTAATTAACTTCGTTACACCGGTTTTAGCGTTGATGTCTCGTGATGCAAAACGTTTAAGAAATCGCCTAATGTGGGTTTGTATCATCCTTATTGCCGGCCACTGGTTAGATTATTACCTGATGATAATGCCGGGCACAGTAGAAAAGCCGGGCTTCTTTATCGAAGAAATAGGTATTTTTGCCGGCTTTGCAGGTTTATTCATCTTTATGATATTAAGCCAGATTGCTAAGGCACCTTCACTGGTTCCTAAAAAGCACCCATTCTTGCAAGAGAGCTTACATCATCACAGATAATAATTGTTAAATTTGCGCAAATCGGATAAAGCAATTTCAAATAACCAATAAAATGGGATTCAAAAATCTATTCAATTCTAAAAAGATACTTTCGCTTTTAGCAGTGTTTATGCTTGCGGGCACAAACATGCTTTTTGCCCAGGGTGCCGAAGCAGCAGGTGCAGCCGCAACTGATGCTCCCAAGGATAACGGACTGGCTACAGCCGGTTACTATATCCTGATGTTCCTTGTGGTATGTTTCTTCATCGGTATTATTGGCAAGGTATTCCGAGTATACGATCTAACCCAGCAAATAAGAGGCAAACAGCCTATGAACTGGAATAATGTAATGGGCGTATTTTGTCTTTTATTCCTTATTGCCGGTTTATTTGGTGTGTACTGGTCATTTACTACCCACGGCAGCATGATATTGCCGTCTGCAGCTTCTGAACATGGCGGCACACTGGATACCATGTTTTGGACTACTACAGGTATTACCATGCCGGTTTTCATTATCACACAGATATTATTGTTCACCTTCCTGTTCAGATATCGTTATAATGCAAAACGCCGTGCACACTTCTTACCGCACAACAACACCATTGAAAAAGTCTGGACAATTGCGCCGGCGATAGTATTAACAGTATTGGTTATTTTCGGTTTCTTCACCTGGCAGTCTATCATGAACAGTGTTGATGCTAAAGGTCAGCCTGCATCTATCAATATCGATATCACCGGCCACCAGTTTGCATGGGAACTTCGTTACACCGGTAAAGACGGCCGTTTGGGCAGAACTAACTATACTTTAGTTAACGGTACTAACAAATTGGGTCTTGATTTTACTGATAAGGCATCTTTCGATGACTTGCAGGCAGATACCATGGTTATCCCTGTAAACAAATCTGTAAGATTGAATATCCACTCACAGGATGTTATCCATAGTGTTTACATCCCACATTTCCGTGTACAACTGAATGCGGTTCCTGGCTTACCAACTTATTTCAAATTCAAACCTATCCTTACTACAACACAAATGCGTGCTAAGTTAGACAAGCCTACATTTGAGTACGAGATACTTTGTAACAAGATTTGCGGCGGTAGCCACTATAATATGAAAAAGATTGTACGTGTTGTTTCTGAGGCCGAGTACCAAGCCTGGTTGGCACAACAAAAACCATATCTGACAGACAAGCTTAAGCAAAAGCTTCATTTTGCCGATGCACCTGCAACTGCAGATAGCACCAAAAAAGTACAAGGAAACAGATTAGCGTTAAACAATTAATACATAAGATTAGCGAGTATGTCAACATTATCAGTTCACGATCACAGCGTAGCACACCACGAAGACGATCACGGACATCATCACCATAAAGAAACGTTCATATCTAAATATATATTTAGTATGGACCACAAGATGATCGCAAAGCAATTCCTGATCACAGGTATTACTATGGCGGTTATCGCAATGATACTTTCTATCCTTTTCAGGATCCAGTTAGCTTACCCGGATAAAGCATTCCCTTTGCTGGAAACCTTATTAGGTCGTTTTGCTCCGGCAGGCCGCTTAGATTCAAACTTCTACCTGGCCTTGGTTACCATACACGGTACGATCATGGTATTTTTTGTACTAACAGCAGGTTTGAGCGGTACCTTCAGTAACCTGCTTATTCCATTGCAGGTTGGTGCACGCGATATGGCTTCTCCATTCATGAACATGCTTTCGTACTGGTTCTTCTTTTTAGCCAGCGTTATCATGCTTTCATCGTTCATGATCCAAAAGGGCCCGGCAAGCGGTGGTTGGACTATCTATCCGCCACTATCTGCAATGCCTAAGGCTATGCCTGGTTCCGGTATGGGTATGACGCTTTGGCTGATCAGTATGGTGTTGTTCATCGCATCATCATTGATGGGTGGTATCAACTACGTTAGTACTGTATTAAACATGCGTACAAAAGGTATGGACCTTTGGAAAATGCCTTTAACTATCTGGGCGTTCTTCCTTACTGCTGTTTTAGGTATCTTGTCATTCCCTGTATTAGTTGCAGGTGTTGTGTTATTGATATTTGACCGCAGCTTCGGTACCAGCTTCTATTTATCAGAAATCGTATTGAACGGTACGCAGGTGCAGCCGTTTGAAGGCGGTAGCCCTATCCTGTTCCAGCACTTGTTCTGGTTCCTGGGTCACCCTGAGGTATATATCGTAATTATGCCTGCGATGGGTATTTCATCAGAAATTATGTCTGTAAACTCTCGTAAACCGATCTTCGGTTACCACGCGATGGTTTACTCACTTATAGGTATCACCGTGTTATCATTTATCGTATGGGGTCACCACATGTTTGTTACGGGTATGAATCCGTTCCTGGGCGGTGTGTTCATGATCACAACATTAACCATTGCGGTACCATCGGCAGTGAAAACCTTTAACTGGTTGGCTACGCTGTGGAGAGGTAACATACGTTTCACTGCGGCAATGCTGTTCGCTATCGGTATGGTATCTTTCTTCATCTCAGGTGGTATTACCGGTATCTTCTTAGGTAACGCTGCACTGGATATCAACCTGCACGATACTTACTTTGTGGTAGCACACTTCCACTTGGTAATGGGTTCGGCAGCTATATTTGGTATGCTTGCGGGTGTTTACCACTGGTTCCCTAAAATGTTCGGCCGTATGATGAACGAACGTTTAGGTTACCTGCACTTCTGGTTAACATTCATTGGTGCTTACCTGGTATTCTTCCCAATGCACTTTATGGGTTTGGATGGCGTACCACGTCGTTACTATGCATTCACCGAGTTTGAGTCGATGAAACAATGGTTGTCAGTAAACGTATTTGTAACCTGGGCTGCTATCATGGCTGCTGTGGCACAAACTGCGTTCCTTTTCAACTTCTTTTACTCAATATTCTTTGGTAAGAAAGCAACGCAGAACCCTTGGGAAGCAAACACTCTTGAGTGGACTGCACCTGTTGAGCACATACACGGTAACTGGCCGGGCGATATCCCTGCGGTTTACCGTTGGCCATATGATTACAGCAAGCCTGGTGCTGATGAAGATTTCATACAGCAAACTGTGCCGCTTTCACAAACCATGAGTTCTAACCTGCCACATGACTTTGAAGATAACCCAACAGGTTTAGAAGCGCATAACAAATGGGTTAGCACTCAAAAAAGCAACGAAGAAGTAAAGTAATCATATACTGATCTGATTCTTTTAGGGCACTTCCAAATTTGGGAATTAGAGGATTTGAAGATTTGAAAATTACCCATTTTCAAATTGGCTTAATTTTCAAATTTTCAAATTGAGAAGTGCCTTGTTTTTTAGAATAGATAAATGGGCATCAGAGCATCCGGGAACACTTTTGTTAAGATAAATCTCATAACCATCATCCTGCTTTTTATATTGATACTGGCAGGAGGTGTTGTGCGCAGCACAGGTTCCGGTATGGGATGCCCGGATTAGCCTAAATGTTTTGGTCGTTACATACCGCCAACCAGCGTATCAGAACTGCCGGTAAACTACAAGCAAGCTTATGTGGAAAAACGGATGGCAAAAAACCAGCGTTTCGCTAAAATGCTTGACGTTTTTGGATACAGTCAGCTGGCTATGCGTATACGTAACGACAGATCGATACTGATACCCGAAGAGTTTAACACCGCCCGCACCTGGACGGAGTATGTTAACCGTTTGATAGGAGCGGTATCAGGTGTGTTTTTGCTGTTAAGCGCAGTTTACTCGTTCAAGTATCGTAAAACAAATAAACTGATCGTTTTCCTGAGCATATTTAATGTGCTTTTGGTAGGCTTTCAGGGATGGTTAGGATCGATAGTGGTATCAACAAACCTGGTTGCCTGGATAGTAACTGTACACATGCTTTTGGCGCTGGCAATTTTGGCTATCACCATCAGTACTTACCACATGGCTAAGGTAGAGGGGCGGTACAAAGTAACCGTGAAACCTTTGGTTGCGATGCTTACATTGATAGTATTAGCCATAAGCATATTGCAGATAACTTTTGGTACCGAAGTTCGGGAAAAGGTTGATGCAGTGGCCACCCATTTAGAAGGCAGCTATCGCGATAGCTGGGTAGCGAGGGCGGGAGAAATCTTCACGCAGCACAGAGATGTAGCGGTGATAGTTTTAATACTTAATCTTGTTTTATACGCGCTGATACGCAAAAGCTTTAACAGGCATGCCATTCAGCAACAATTAATGAGCTTTACATTTTTAATGATAATGCTGCAGATAGTAACAGGTATATTTTTGTCGTACTTTGCTTTGCCACCATTCGCGCAGGCATCGCACATTGTGCTGGCCAGCTTAATGTTTGGCGCACAGTTTTATCTGCTCTTAAATTTATTCAGATCTGAAAACGTACAGGGGGCAGGGCAATGACGGGAAGTGATTTTTCAAAATTGATAAAAACGCGCTTAACCGTTTTGGTTACTTTCTCGGCCTCGATATCCTTTATCATAGCTGTAAAGCAAGCCAATAAACAGGGTGTTGATACATGGGGATTATTGTACAGCAGCACCATGTGGATCAACTGGTTGAAATTGGTTGTAGGCGGTTTCCTGGTTACATCGGCAGCCAACTGTTTTAATGAAGTTATCGAGGTTAAGTACGATAAATTGATGAAACGTACCATGGACAGGCCAATGCCTGCCGGCCGCATGACAACTGGCCAGGGCCTTGTGTTAGGCATGGCAATGGGTATTATCGGCACATATTTGTTAGGTTCTTTGAATTTGTTAACCGGACTGCTTTCGGTATTTTCAATATTGTTATATGCCTTTGCCTATACGCCGTTAAAGCGTGTTAATGCTATTGCTGTATTTGTAGGCGCCATACCCGGCGCGTTGCCTGCTTTGATAGGCTACGTTGCCGGCCAGCCACACGGCCGGATAGATCAGATAGCGATCATCCTGTTTCTGATACAGTTTGTGTGGCAGTTTGTGCATTTCTGGGCTATTGCCTGGGTGTTGGATGATGATTATAAACTGGCTGGTTTCCGCCTGCTGCCAACCGGCGAACGCGATAAAACCAGTGCAGTAGTTACATTTATATTTGCCGTTATATTAGTACCAGTTAGTTTATTACCAACTATTTACGGTTACGGTGGTTATTATGTAGGCGGGGTATCGCTGGTAATGAGCCTGCTGTTTTTATATCAGGCATTTGGCTTATTACGCACTTTGGAAATTAAGGCAGCGCGTACCCTGATGTTCGGTTCTTTTTACTGGTTGCCTGTGGTGCAACTGATGTTTTTATTTGATTTTATAGGAAAATGATGGCCCAAATTCAGCAAGAAGATAAATTAAACCTGGCGCCCAAAAAATTCAACATGTGGATTTTCATATTCACATCGTTTATGTTGTTTGCGGCGTTTACCAGTGGTTTTATTGTTTATGCAGGCGGCGGCAAACACGGCTTAGATTTTAAATTGCCGCCGGTGTTCTTATACAGTACCATTATTATTGCCCTTAGCAGTATTACCATGTTCCTGGCATCGCGTGCAGCTAAGGGATTGCAGTTTGCAAAGCAACGCCTTTACCTTTGGTTAACTGTTGCATTAGGAACCGCTTTTTTCGCAATACAGATTTATGCGTGTTGGGTATTACTGATCTCAATGAAGATCTATTTCATTAACCCTAATGCCGCACAATCATTCGTATATGTGTTTATATGGGCGCACCTTTTGCACATTTTAGCAGGCTTACTACTTTTAATTAATACACTTATCCGCAGCTATAAAAACGTAGCGCAGGTTAAGAATTTGTTTAATATGCAGATGTCTTCAATATTTTGGCATTTTGTCGATATTATATGGATTTATCTGTATGTTTTTTTACTTTTGAACCAATATTAAAAACACAATGAGTGCACAAGTATCTTCTATTGATGAATTAAAAACTACGCCGTGGTCCGGCGGCAAATCGCCGTTCAACGTTGAGTATGGCAAAATGATGATGTGGTTCTTCCTTTTATCGGATGCATTCACCTTCTCATCATTGCTTATCGCCTACGGCGCACATCGTTTCAGCGCACACACATGGCCAATGGCCGACCTGATATTCCAGTCTGTTCCGGGTATGATAGACCATGGGGCACCACTTGTGTTTGTGGGTATCATGACCTTTATCCTGATTTTAAGCTCTGTTACTATGGTGTTAGCTGTTGAGGCTGGACACCGTATGGCAAAAAAAGAAGTTGTAGGTTGGATGATTGCTACCGTTATCGGTGGTTTTATGTTCCTGGGTTGCCAGGCGCTTGAGTGGAGCCACTTACACCACGAAGGTTTTTGGTGGGGTAGCATTCCGCATGAGTTAGGCGAGTATTTTAAAAGTAAAAATGATATATCTGCAGTGAGTACACAGCAGTTTGCCAACCTTTTCTTTACTATTACCGGTTTTCACGGTTTCCACGTATTCAGTGGCGTGGTTATCAATATCATTATTACCATCAACGTTTTGCTGGGTACTTATGAGAAACGTGGTAGCTATTTAATGATAGAAAAAGTAGGCCTTTACTGGCACTTTGTAGACCTTGTTTGGGTATTCGTATTTACCTTCTTCTATTTAGTTTAATTTTTTTAACACAAGATATTATGTCATCACAACATACAGAAGAACTTCACCACGACGATCATCATGGCGAAGGAATGACCAAAGGCAGGATCCTGAAAGTAGCCGGAATTTTATCAGCAATTACAGCGGTTGAATTCTTTATCGCATTATACCTGGTTCCGCATGATATTATGCCGTTGCATATCGCTAACCCGATATATATTGTGTTAACGCTGTTTAAAGCATTTTATATCGTTGCATTTTTTATGCACTTGAAATTTGAGCGTATTGGTTTAATGCTTGCTATCATTGTACCTATTTTATTCATCATCGGTTTAATTTTGGTACTTACCAACGAGAGCCATTACTGGATTGACCTGAGGGGATAATGCGCAAAGCTTCTTTTCCGAAAAAGATATTGATCCTGGTAGCCATATTAGCGCTGCCGGGATTTTTATATTATTTACTTACCGCAAAGGGCAAAAACCGGTACAAGCCGCTGCCTTTTTACGGCCCTAAACAGGTTGCCAAGACAGGGCACAAGTTTCATGGCGAATACATCCCCGATACCATTTATCATAAGCTTAACGACTTTAAATTAACCGACCAAAACGGTAACGAAGTATCGTTTAAAAACTTTGATAAAAAAATCTTCATCGCCAATTTCTTTTACACCGGTTGCCCAACAGTTTGCAGCATGGTAAACAAGAATGTAGCCGAGCTTGTATACGCTTACCGCAAAAATCCGATGGTTTATTTTTTGACCATTACGGTTAACCCGGATAAAGATAAACCGGCTGTTTTAAATGAATACGCCAAACAGTTTGAGGTTACCAATAAATGGCTTTTTCTTTCAGGCGATACCGCTGCTACTTATAACCTGGCAAGAAATGGATTTTTGGTAGATGCATTAAAGATCCCCGGTAAGGAGGATTTCATCTACAGCGATAAGCTGATACTGATAGACGCCGAAAAACGCATCCGCGGATATTACTCGGGTACAACAACAGCTGATATTACTAAACTGAACGACGAGATAAAAGTGCAGATAGCCGAGGAATTACGTAAGGTGGATAAAGCTTTGTATTAAGGATAGGGAAGCAGGAGCTCAGGAGTCAAGAGACAAGACGATAGCTTCCCGGTCAAAAAACAGAAACATAATAAAGGAGTCCTGATTCTTTTCATCCTGATTCCTGACTCTCTTAACAAAATGACAGATAAATTCATATTTCGATTTGTAGCCGGGATAACCATTTTTGTTATCGTGGTAGTGGTGATACTGCAGAGTAAGATAATCCCTGCGCCCACGATTGTTCCATCGTTTACACACTTTTTGCCTTTGCTGAATGCCGTGCTTAATGGTACTTGCAGCCTGTTACTGCTAATATCGTTGTATTTTATAAAAAAGGGCAACATCACGGTTCATAAAAGGCTTAACATCTTAACGTTCGTTTTATCGGCGCTGTTCCTTGTATCATATATATTGTTCCACTACCTGGCCCCCGAAACCAAATATGGCGACCTGGATGGTGATCACATTACTTCTGCAGCAGAAAAGGCTGCGGCAGGTTCTTTGCGATATGTTTACTTCGTGATATTGATACCGCACATTATCTTAGCAGCAGGTGTATTACCATTAATATTGTTAAGCTTTTACCGCGGCTTACAAATGCAGGTAGAGAAACATAAGAAATTAGTGAGATGGACGTTTCCATTATGGTTATTCGTTACAATCTCCGGTGTTGTTGTATATTTGATGATAAAACCATATTACCACTTTTAATTGGTTTGATATGAAAAAGAAACTGAAATTCTTATACCTGTTATTGGTTTTCGGGTTGATGCTTACTGCAAGCGTACCTGTTAAGGCACAATGTGCTATGTGTACTGCAACCGTTGAGACAAACTCTGAGAATGGTGGTGCCCAGGCACGCGGTTTAAATAAAGGTATCATGTACCTTTTAGCTGCGCCTTACATCGCAGTAGGCGTATTAGGTTTTATCTGGTACAAAAAATACCGCCGCAAGAATGTTGATCTGAACAACATGCCAAACCAAAAACTCAATCTGAACTAAAGACCGCAGCGCCCAACAGCTTTTGAAATGATACAAACCCAAACGCTGACCTTCTTGAAAGAACTGGTTGACAACAATAACCGAGAGTGGTTTCAGGAGCACAAGGCGCGTTACGATGCCGCCCGCGAAAATGTAATTGCCTTTACTGCCGAGATCCTTAAAGGACTGAACACCGTTGACCCTGCAGTGAGTCCCGATCTTGACCTTAAGAAATGCGTGATGCGCATTTATCGCGATATCCGTTTTAGCAAGAACAAACTACCGTATAAAAACAATTTCGGCGTTAGCTTCCCTACACAGGGCAGGAAAAACGGTGGGGTAGAATACTACATGCACATTCAACCAGGTGGTAAATCATTTATTGCCGGTGGTTACTGGATGCCAGAGGCCGAACATCTGAAGGCCATCCGCCAGGAGATTGATTACAATGCCGATGACCTGAAGAAGATCATCGACGATAAAGAATTTATTAAATTGTTTGGCGAGTACCGCAAACAGGAGCAACTAAAAACAACTCCAAAAGGTTATGATGCCGATAACGAGAACATCGACCTGCTGAAATTGAAAAGCTTTATTGCCTGGCACCCGCTAACTGATAAAGAGCTTACTTCAAAAGGTGCAGCCGAAGAAATTTTGAGGGTGATTGCCAAGCTTTACCCCATGAACGTTTTCCTGCGTAATGCATTAGCCTGATCCGTTTAAACTATTGATACAATGAAATTCAGACACCTAATTCTTGCCTTCTTTTTACTCGCCGCAGCTTTGCAGTCGTGTGTTATCATGTCGCCGAAAAAGCACAAAGCCTTATTGGCCGAGCGCGATTCATTAGCCGCACGCACCACCACACTTGAAAACCAGGTTGCCAAGTTAATGAGCGACACAGCTAAGATTCGCCAGGAGTTGGCACAATTGAAAGATAACTACGCATCCCTTAACAAAAACCTCGATGCAAGTTCATCAAAAGTAACCCAGCTATCATCAGACCTTCAAAAACGTGAAGCACGTTTGAAAGAGGTTGAAGAAATATTGCGCAAGCGCGACGAAGCAACGAACGCTTTGAAAGAGAAATTGCAGAAAGCACTCTTAGGCTTTCAGCAGAGCGGCTTAACAGTAGATATTCGCAATGGTAAAGTGTATGTTTCGCTTACCGATAAATTATTATTCCCGTCGGGCAGTATCATAATTGATGAGAAAGGTAAACAAGCCTTAAAACAGTTAGCCGCGGTGTTAAACAAAGAACCGGATATTAACATATCAGTTGAGGGCCATACCGACGATAAGAAGATCAGAAATCTTGGACAGATAAAGGATAACTGGGATCTAAGTGTATTGCGTGCAACGTCAGTAACCCGCTATTTAACCGAGACCGAGAATATTGACCCTCACAGGTTAACAGCTACAGGTAAAGGAGAGTTTCAGCCTAAAGACCCAGCTCAAACACCTGAGGCATTATCTAAAAACCGCCGTATTGAGATAGTACTTTCGCCAAAACTGGATGAACTATACAACCTCATTAGCAAATAAGAATTTAAAAGTCTCTCTGTCACGAGAGACTTTTTTCGTTTATAGGGGATAGCTTTTCTATATTCGTAAATCATATAAACTCATTATGCTTACACTATATGCCCGCAAATAAGCATACCTATTTGCAGATACACCCGGCCGATAATGTGCTGGTAGCATTAACCGATCTTAACGCCGGTGCGGTTATCGACTTTAATGGAGACAACTTTGCGTTAGCAACATCCGTTGCTGCCAAACATAAGTTTACCCTTGCGGCAATGCAGCCGGGAGAGGACATACATATGTATGGTGTATTAGTGGGCCGCATGAGCAAACCAGCCCAAAAAGGCGAAGCTATTACCACGGAGAACCTGCGACACGCATCAGATGATTTTAAACTGGGAAGCCGCAAAACCCAATGGCATGTTCCGGATGTTGCAGCCAGCTATCGAGATAAAACCTTTATGGGCTATCACCGTGCCGATGGCTCTGTAGGCACAGCGAATTACTGGCTGGTGATACCTTTGGTTTTCTGCGAAAACAGGAACATTAATGTGCTGCGCGATGCACTATCTGCCAAACTCGGCTTTGCCAAACCACGCGGTTATGAAACCGAGGTAGATAGCCTGGTGCAGATGTACAAAGCGGGCAAAACGGCCCAGGAAATATTACAGGCCGATTTGGAACTATCGCCGGAGGGACAGGCCGCCAATAAGCTTTTTGAAAATATCGATGGCATAAAGTTCATTAACCATGATATGGGTTGCGGTGGTACCCGTACTGATAGCGAGGCACTATGCGGCCTGCTGGCAGGATACATCACCCATCCCAACGTGGCTGGTGCAACGGTGCTAAGTTTGGGTTGCCAACACGCGCAAGGTTCTATCCTGCAGCACGAGATCATGAAACGAGATGCCAATTTCAGCAAACCGCTGGTGATGCTTGAGCAGCAAAAACTGGGAACCGAAAGTAACCTGCTGCACGAAGCATTAAAGCAAACCTTTGCTGGCTTAATAGAAACTAACAAGCAAACCCGCATGCCTGCACCACTCTCGAAACTTTGCATAGGTTTAGAATGCGGCGGCTCTGACGGGTTCTCGGGTATATCAGCAAACCCTACACTGGGATATCTGTCTGATATATTAGTGAGCCTCGGCGGCAGCGTTATATTGGCCGAATTCCCCGAACTTTGCGGCGTGGAGCAGGAAATGAGCGACCGCTGTGTTAGCGAGCAGGAAGCACAGCGCTTTATGCATTTAATGCGTACCTATAACGCCAAAGCCGAGGCCGATGGTTCGGGATTTTACGCTAACCCCTCGCCGGGCAATATTCGCGATGGTTTGATAACTGATGCCATTAAATCTGCAGGAGCCGCTAAGAAGGGCGGCACATCGCCGGTAATGGCAGTGCTGGATTATCCCGAAAAAGTTACCAAACCCGGGCTTAACCTATTATGCACACCGGGCAGCGATGTAGA
The DNA here is from genome assembly GCA_016763755.1 of Mucilaginibacter sp. Lineage (GTDB taxonomy): Bacteria > Bacteroidota > Bacteroidia > Sphingobacteriales > Sphingobacteriaceae > Mucilaginibacter. The sequence continues at coordinate 5,381 of JAESTD010000154.1, read as the reverse complement.
AAGTACCACGGCCGAGGTAGGGTCGGGTGCTAACGTAGTGTTATTCACCACAGGCTTGGGTACACCAACGGGCAACCCCATTGCACCGGTAATAAAAGTTGCAACCAATACAGCAGTGTTCAACCGCATGCCGGATATTCTGGACATTAACTGCGGAACTATAATAGAAGGAGAGGAGACCACTGAACAGGCTGCCACCCGTATGTTGGATTACGTAATTGAAGTAGCCAGCGGTTTAAAGCAACCCAAAGCAGTAAAGTTAGGTCAGGACGATTTTATACCCTGGAAACGGGGAGTATCATTATAAATATGTTTAGTCTGAAAAATAAAGTGGCGGTTATAACTGGCGGCGGTAGCGGGATAGGTAAGGCCATCTCCAAACTGTTTGCCAAACAGGGAGCTACCGTACATATCATCGAGTTAAATGCCGATGCCGCACAGCACACTGTTGAAGAAATAAAAGTTGACGGCGGCCAGGCTTTTGCTCACAAAGCCGACATCGGAAAGCAACAGGAAGTGCTGGATGTATTTCAGCATATTGGAGCTATCAATATCCTGGTGAACAATGCGGGCATTGCCCATGTTGGTAATCTGGAAGGAACGGCAGAAGCCGACATAGACCGTATTTACAATGTAAATGTGAAGGGTGCTTACAATGCACTATACGCAGCGGTGCCTGTAATGAAAGGACTTGGTGGTGGCGTTATCCTTAACATGGCTTCTATTGCAGCACATATTGGCATTACAGACAGGTTTGCCTACTCTATGAGTAAAGGCGCCATCTATGCCATGAGCATGTCTGTAGCGCGCGATTATATGGCTGATAATATCCGTTGTAATACCATTTCTCCTGCGCGCGTGCACACTCCTTTTGTAGACGGCTTTATCGCTAAAAACTATCCGGGTAAGGAAGAGGAGATTTTTGATAAACTATCCAAAAGCCAGCCCATCGGCCGCATGGGTAAACCCGAGGAAGTAGCGGCATTGGCCCTCTATCTTTGCTCTGATGAGGCGGGTTTTATCACCGGCTGCGATTATCCTATTGATGGCGGCTTTATTAAATTGAATAATTAATAAATCTGCAGATGTGCAGATTGCAGATGTGTAAATTAAATAACTAAAGTTGGCTTCAATAAACTAATGAACCAATAACCCAATGAACTAACAATATGAAACTGATACGATACGGCGACGCCGGTAAAGAGAAAACCGGTATCATCCTTAACGATAAAAAATACGATACATCAGGCTTTGGTGAGGACTATACCGAGCAGTTTTTTGAAACGGATGGTTTAGCGCGCCTGCAGCAATACGTAGCTGATAACCACGGTACGCTGAAGGAGATTGGCGACAATGAACGTTTAGGTGCGCCTATTGCAAGGCCATCAAAAATAGTTTGTATCGGCCTTAATTATAAAGACCACGCCGAAGAAACCAAGGCACTGATCCCGGATGAGCCTATCATTTTCTTTAAATCTACCACTGCATTGGTTGGCCCCAATGATGATATTATCATCCCTAAAAAACTCTGTAAAAACAGATTGGGAAGTAGAACTGGCCATCGTTATCGGCAAAAAAGCATCTTATGTTGAAGAAAATGAAGCCATGGAATATGTTGCGGGCTATGTACTGCATAATGATATATCAGAACGCGAGTTTCAGTTAGAGCGTAATGGTACGTGGGATAAAGGTAAAGGCTGCGATACTTTTGCGCCAATTGGCCCTTTCCTTGCCACGGCAGACGAGATTGACGATGTACACAACCTGCGCCTGTGGCTTACCGTTAACGGCGAAAAAATGCAGGACGGCACCACTGCCAACCTTATTTTTAATATCCCGTTCCTGGTATCATACGTGAGCCAGTTTATGACACTATTGCCGGGCGATATTATCTCGACAGGTACACCTGCAGGCGTAGGGCTTGGCTTTAAACCACCTGTTTACCTGAAGCCCGGCGACGTAGTTGAACTGGGCATAGATGGCCTGGGCACAGCTAAGCAAGCGGTAAAAGCCTATGCTAAAAATTGATAGTCACCAGCATTTTTGGGTGTTTGATAAAGACAGGCACGCGTGGATAAATGACGACATGCATGCCTGCCAACGTAACTTTCTGCCCGTCGATTTGCAACCATTGTTGAAACAGAACGATATAGCAGGCTGCGTAACCGTGCAGGTTGACCAAACGATTGCCGAAAACGATTTTATGCTGAAGCTGGCCCGCGAGAACAGCTTTATCAAAGGGCTTGTGGGCTGGGTTGACTTTAGATCTGAAGGTATTGAGGAGTCTTTAGTACAGTATCAAGGCGAGGAGCTGATGAAAGGCTTCCGCCATATTTTGCAGGGCGAAGCTGATGACCGCCACATGCTTAATCCTGATTTTATGCGTGGTGTAGCATTGTTGGAACGATATGGTTTTACATACGATATTCTTATCTATCCAAAACATCTTAAAGTTGCCACTGAGTTCGTCGCCGCTTTCCCGCAGCAGCGTTTTGTGATAGATCATTTGGCTAAGCCTTTTATTAAATCGCGTGAGATTAATGAATGGGCGAAGGATATCCAAGCCCTTGCAGAACATCAGAATGTATCTTGCAAAATATCGGGCATGGTAACCGAGGCCGACTGGCAAAGCTGGCAACCGGCAGATTTTACACCGTACCTCGATGTAGCATTTAATGCATTCGGAGCTAAGCGCCTAATGTATGGTTCAGACTGGCCGGTATGCAATGTTGCAGGCGGTTATAATGAAGCTCATGATCTTGCTGCAGAATACATCGATCAGCTTACACAGCACGAACAGGAACTATTTTGGGCAAAAAACGCTATCGAATTTTACCGGTTGAAGGTTTAAACTTGTAGGGCCATTCGCCATTCATGCGGGCTTTGATGAAGTAGACTATCGTACCCAACGCAATAGCGCTTACGCCACCCAGCACCATGTGCCATCCGGTAGAAACCAATATGCCTACCCATATCAAAATTGCTGCAAAAATGGGCAGCGGAAAAAGCGGCATTTTGTATGGGAACTGCGTGTCGCTTTTTCTTCGGCGTAATAAATACAGGCCTAAAGCCTGAGAGATAAATTGAACCAATATCCGCATAGCTAATATGGCACTGATCACATCACTTAGCTTAAATAACAGGCTGAACACAAAGGCGATTGCCCCTAAAACCAAAAGCGAGATATAGGGGAAGTTTTTAGTTGGATGCAATTTTGCAAATACCTTAAAGAAAGCACCGTCGGCGGCTGCCGCGTAAGGAATACGGCTGTAGCCCAATGTCGCCGAGAACACCGACGAGAACGCCACCAGTAATACTAAACAGGTAATCAGCTTTGCTGCAGTATCGCCGGCCAGTTGCTCCATAAAATCGCTTATTACAAACTGGCTGTCTTTAGCGTGTTGCCATGGGATAACGCTCACCACACTCACATTCATCAGCATATACAGGATAGCGATCCCGGCTATAGATAAAAACATACTGCGCGGAATATTACGCGACGGGTTAATGATCTCGCCGCCTAAATGGCAAACGTTATAATAGCCCAGATAGCTGTAAACGCTTTTTACACTGGCAAACCCGATAGCTGCTACAAAACCATAATTAAGGTTTAAACCATCATTAATATGTCTGATGGGTGAAAGGAAGTTGCCGTGAAGCAATCCGCTACCTATAATAATGAGCATAGTGATCAATACCCCTATCCAAAGCACCGTGCTTATTTTGCCGATCGATTCTATTTTACGGTAAAGCAGTATAACGATGGCTATTACAACGGCCCCGCTTACTATTTTTAGTTCAACATTATCTAAGGGCAAGAGGTAAGAGAGATACGATGCAAACCCAATAGCTGCCGAAGCAATAACCAAAGGTGCCTGTATCATGGTTTGCCATACAAACAGGAAACTCATGAGCTTGCCCAGTTTGTTTTTGCCGTAAGTTTCTTTCAGGAAATTGTATGAGCCGCCGGCCATCGGGAATGCTGCCCCCAGCTCGCTCCACACCATGGCATCGATAAAAGAGAGGATGGCACCGGCCACCCAGGCATATAAAAACCATGGGCCATTCATCATGTGGATAACCATTGGCAGGGTGATAAAAGGCCCTATACCAACCATGTCGGTCATGTTTATTGCAGTGGCTTGTGTAAGGCCAAGTCTACGAGCCAAAGTATTTTCAGCCATCCTTGTGGTAATGATATGCCATCAGTTAATTATGCAAAAATAGATTAAAGCAACAGGGCACAAAATTTATTAGGTCAGGCATTTGTAATCACTTCTGCCTGCCGTGTGCTTATCGGCACAAACACGTTATTTGCCGATACTTTTTACCTTATTGATGTTGCAAATAGCGATATTTGCTCGTATTGGTGTAACAAGCTTGTTGTTTAACATTAATTAACAATTGCAAGCATTTAAAATAAGCTTATAAAGCTGAAATTTAACGCCGATTAGGATACACTTACACTAACTGATTAAATGAAACAAAAATTTACTCTCTTAAGCGCATTATCGATATTAATTCTGTTAGGATTAAATTCCTGTATCAAAAGTAACAATGTCCAGATAGACCTTCCGCAAGTTGTAACTAACGATGTTATTATCGACGCAACTTCAACACAAGCCTGGGCGGGCGGTGTGGTGACCAATCAAACTTCGCTTGTTAATGAGTATGGCGTTTGCTACAGTTCAACCAATCAGCAACCAACTGTATCTGATACTAAATCGTCGGTAAAAATCACCGGTTACTCGTTTATTGCCAATATCAAAAGCCTTACTGCAAACACCACTTATTATTTAAGGGCTTACGCTATTAATCAGACCGGTACGGCATACGGTAGCGTTGTGCAGTTTAAAACCTCTACAGATATGTCGAGCGCGTATGGAACGGTAAGTACTTTTGCAGGTTCAGCAGAAGGTAATGCCGATGGTACGGGCACTGCTGCGTTGTTGAGCCATCCATTTGGTACTGCGCGTGATGCCGCGGGCAACATTTATTTTAGTGATTCATACAATTGCACGATCCGTAAAATTACTGCTGATGGTGTAGTTACTACCATTGCCGGTACAGGTAGCCTTGGCAGCGCAAATGGTATAGGCACTGCAGCATCTTTCTACTCGCCGGCTGGTTTAGCCGTTGATGCTACCGGGAATATATTTGTTGCCGATTATGGCAAAAATCTTATCCGCAAAATAACTCCGGCAGGTGTGGTTACCACATTTGCAGGTAGCGGCAGCACAGGTTACGCAAACGGTACCGGAACAGCTGCCAGTTTTAGTGCGCCTACAGGCATTGCCATTGGTACTGATGGTTCAATCTTCGTATCAGACAGTGGAACAGGGTTGATCCGTAAAATTACATCGGCAGGTGTAGTTACCACT
>JAESTD010000153.1 GCA_016763755.1 Mucilaginibacter sp. | reverse complement strand
TAAAGACCAGGGCTCATTCGCTTATAACCTGATCATTTTCCTGGTACTGTTGCTAACCTTGCTTTTCGCCAACTTCGCAGAGGCGATCGCTGAAGCGCGTGGTAAGGCACAAGCCGACAGCCTGCGCAAGACCCGTGAAGAAACGCCGGCCAAAGTGGTGGTAAGTAACGGTTCAGTGATCACCAAGTCATCCAACGAATTGAAAAAGGGTGATGTCTTTATTTGTGAACCCGGCGATACCATCCCTACCGATGGAGAGATCATCGAAGGTCTGGCCACGATCGACGAGTCGGCCATTACCGGAGAATCGGCACCGGTCATCCGGGAGTCAGGCGGTGATAAATCATCAGTGACCGGTGGTACGAAGGTATTGTCTGACAAAATTAAAGTCCAAGTGACAACGCAGCCAGGTGAAAGTTTTCTGGACAAGATGATTGCCTTAGTAGAAGGTGCTTCTCGTCAAAAGACCCCTAACGAGATTGCACTTACTATCTTGTTAGCAAGCTTTACATTGATCTTTATCATTGTATGTGTTACGCTGAAACCTTTCGCTGACTATGCCAATACGCCAATCACAGTTGCAGCGCTGATCTCATTATTCGTTTGTTTAATACCGACCACGATAGGCGGTTTACTATCAGCTATTGGTATTGCTGGTATGGATCGCGCGTTGCGTGCTAATGTAATTACCAAGTCCGGTAAAGCGGTAGAAACTGCTGGCGATATCGATGTGCTATTACTAGACAAAACCGGTACCATCACTATCGGTAACCGTAAGGCCACCCATTTCTGGCCGGCCAACGGTATTTCACCGGATGAACTCGGTACTGCTGCGGTATTGTCTTCTCTCGCTGATGAGACGCCGGAGGGAAAATCTATTGTCGAGCTGGCTGCCTCACACATGACCTTGCCAAAGGCACCGGAAGGCGCGACCTTCATCAAATTCACTGCGGAAACGCGTTCTAGCGGTATCGATACCCCTGACGGTCATGCGATCCGTAAAGGCGCATTTGATTCAATGCGCAACCTGGCCCAGAAAGCCGGAACACAGGTGCCTGCAGAAGTGGAGGAACGCGTGAAAGCGATCTCATCCAATGGTGGTACGCCTTTAGTGGTTTCATCGAACAGTACCATACTGGGCGTGATCGAACTCCAGGATATTATTAAACCCGGGATCGCCGAACGCTTCGAGCGCCTGCGCAAAATGGGTGTAAAAACGGTGATGGTTACCGGTGATAACCCGCTTACTGCCAAATTTATTGCGGAGAAAGCCGGTGTGGATGATTTTATCGCTGAGGCTAAGCCCGAGGATAAAATGAACTACATCAAACACGAGCAGGCTACCGGTAAACTGGTTGCTATGATGGGCGACGGTACCAATGATGCCCCTGCTTTGGCACAAGCTGATGTTGGTGTGGCCATGAATAGTGGTACACAAGCGGCTAAAGAAGCCGGCAACATGGTGGACCTGGACAACGACCCGACCAAACTGATCGAGATCGTGGAGATCGGTAAACAATTGCTGATCACCCGGGGTACCCTGACCACCTTCTCGATCGCCAATGACGTAGCCAAGTATTTCGCTATCGTACCGGCCTTGTTCATCGCATCAATACCGGCGCTGCAGCACCTGAACATCATGGGTCTGCACAGCCCGGAAAGCGCGATCCTGTCGGCAGTGATCTTCAATGCGATCATTATCCCGATGCTGATCCCATTAGCTTTAAAAGGCGTGGAATACAAACCGATCGGTGCCAGTGCTTTATTGCGCCGCAACCTATTGATTTACGGCCTGGGCGGTGTGATCGCACCTTTTATCGGCATCAAACTGATCGACCTTTTAGTTGGATTATTTATATAAAAAAATCATGAAAAAGTACTTTATACCCGCGATACGCTTGACCGTTGTGCTGACCGTATTGCTATGCGTGATCTATCCTTTACTGATCTCTGCCGTAGGCAAATTAGCGAAAGGCAAAGGTGATGGTGAGACCGTAGCTGTAAACGGAAAAATTGTTGGTTATGCCAACATCGGCCAAAAGTTCGATAAACCGGGCTATTTCTGGGGCCGCCCTTCAGCCGTGGACTATAACGCCGCCGGTTCAGCCGGTTCCAACAAGGGGCCGACCAACCCGGATTACCTTAAACAGGTGAGCGACCGCGTGGATACGCTGTTAAAATATCACCCTTATCTGAAGAAGACCGACATTCCTGCCGACATGGTGACCGCCAGTGGCAGCGGCCTTGATCCGGACATATCTCCGGCAGGTGCACAGATCCAGATCCAACGCGTTGCAAAGGATCGTGGATTGAGCGTTGACCAGATCACTAAACTAGTGAATGAACATACCGAGAAGCCAGTTCTAGGCCCGGCAACTGTAAATGTGTTGAAACTAAACGTAGCGCTGGACGAGCTAAAAAAATAATCGCCCGATATCTATATATACTACTCATAAAATGAAAAAACTTCTAATTGGTGCAGCTTTGATCAGCTGCACCCTGTCTGCCCTTGCTCAGGATTCGGTGAAAAAGTCTAGCAACCTAACCATCAGCGGTTATGCTGAACTGTACTATGGTTACGATTTTAATAAACCTGCCAATAATACGCGTCCCGGATTTATTTATTCGCATAATCGCCACAATGAAGTTGATGCAAACCTGGCATTTTTAAAAGCCAACTACGATAACGGAATGATCCGTGCTAATTTTGCTCTAATGGCAGGTACTTATGCTAACGCTAACCTGGCTGCTGAACAGGGTGTTTTAAAGAATATTTATGAGGCCAATGCCGGCATCAAACTATCAAAAACGGCCAACTTGTGGCTGGATGCGGGTATATTCTCATCACATATCGGTTTTGAGAGCGCTATTTCAAAAGACTGCTGGGTATTGACCAGAAATATCTCATCAGAAAATACACCTTATTATGAATCGGGTGCTAAGCTGACCTACACTACCAATGATGGAAAACTGACCCTCGCCGGCCTTTATTTAAATGGCTGGCAACGCATCAACCGTCAGGACGGCAACAGCAGTCCGGCGGGTGGTGTGCAGGTTTATTACAAAGCAACAGATAAGATCACGCTCAACTACAGTAATTACCTGGGAACTGAAGGTGCTGACTCGGTGCGGGTCCGTCGCTTCTACCATAACTTTTATGGTATTTTCCAGTTGACCAACAAATTGAAACTGACCGCCGGATTTGATTACGGTACCCAGCAAAAAGCCAAGGGCAGCGACGAGACTAACCATATCATTTCTCCGGTAGCCATCGTACGATACCAGCTGGCCGATAAATGGGCGATGGCCGGACGCTTCGAATATTATCAGGACAAGAACGGGATGATCATCGCCACCGGAACAACCAATGGTTTCAGTACCAAAGGATACTCGCTTAACCTGGATTATTCACCGATCAGTAATGCAGTGATCCGTTTGGAAGGCAAAGTTTACGACAGCAAAGACAAAATATTTACGCGCAATAACACGGCGGTCAATAATAACCCGTTGATCACGGCCAGCTTCGCGGTCGCATTTTAACGAAGGAATTTATTTTAGTTTTCGTTGACCTAAGCCTTGTCAACAACCCGACCGCCTGGCCTGGACCAGGCGGTCATTTTAACGAAATAAGATATGGTAAGTGATAGTAACAACGGCTCGGTAAAAGATTTTCTTGAACTGGTCAAAAAGTCCAGACGCGGTAAATTAAAGGTCTACATCGGTATGAGTGCCGGTGTGGGGAAATCTTACCGCATGCTGCAGGAGGCGCATGCCCTGCTGAAGAACGGCATTGATATCCAGATCGGATACATTGAAACACACCGGCGGGCAGAAACCCATGCATTGCTTGACGGCTTACCCGTCATACCGCGACGTCACGTTTTCTATAAGGGAAAAGACCTCGAGGAAATGGACCTGCAGGCTGTGCTGAACCGTCACCCTGAAGTGGTTATTGTAGATGAGTTGGCGCACACCAACATCGAAGGCAGTAAAAATAGTAAACGCTGGCAGGACGTCATGGACATTCTGGAAGCTGGCATCAGTGTGATCACAGCGGTGAACATCCAGCACCTAGAAAGTTTGAACGAAGAGGTGGAGGAGATCACCGGGATCGCCATCACGGAACGTATCCCGGATAAGATCCTTCAGATCGCTGACGAGATCGTCAACATTGACCTGACAGCAGATGAACTGATCGAACGCCTGAGGCAGGGTAAGATATATGACAAGGCAAAGATAGAACGGGCATTGCAAAATTTTTTTCAAAGTGATAAGATCCTGCAATTACGCGAATTGGCGTTGAAAGAAGTAGCGCATCATCTGGAGCGAAAGATCGACATAGAAGTGCCCAAACAAATTAAACTGCGGCCTGAAAGATTTCTTGCCTGTATCTCTTCCAATCATGAAACGGCTAAGGTGGTCATCCGGAAAACCGCCAGGCTGGCCTCATATTACCGCTCACCCTGGATCGTGCTCTATGTACAGAGCAGCAGCGAAAGCATGGACAGGATCAAACTGGACAAACAGCGTCATCTCATCAATAATTTCAAGCTGGCCACCGAGTTAGGGGGCGAACTGATCAAGATCAAAAGCGACCAGATCACGCAAACCATTATGAAGGTAGCCGACGAGCGGGAGATCACCACCATCTGCATCGGCAAACCGCACCTCAGCCTGTTCCAGGTGATCCTGCGGACCGCCGTTTTTAACGAGTTACTGAAAAATATCGCAGCTAAAGAAACTGACTTAGTTATACTATCATGAAAATAAAAACCAAATTGCGCCTCGGCTTCGGATTTCTTTTCGCGGTCGTGCTTTTTTTCGGCGCGTTATCGATGTTCTACATCAACGAGATCGCAAAAAGTTCGCGGGTCATCCTGAAAGACAATTATGAGACGCTGCGCTATGTGCGCGAAATGCGAAAGGTCCTGGATCAGAATCCCCTGCGCCTGGACGAGAAGAGCATCAGCCGCTTTAATATTTACCTGGCCAAAGAAAAGGGCAATATCACCGAACCGGGTGAACAGTCGGCCGTGAATGAGCTGGCGGCTGCATTTAATGCACTTAACGCACCTTCAATACCTGAAACCACATTGATGGCAGACCAACGCCATGTTCGTGCCGCCCTGTTGCAGATCGAGGTACTGAATATGCAGGCCATTGTCCGTAAGAATGATGCGGCGCAGAAGTCCGTCGAGAAAACAACCGTTTTACTGGCATTCGCCGGTACTTTTACTTTCCTGGTGCTTTTTAGCTTCAGCGTGAACTTTCCCGGTTTTATATCAGGGCCATTGCAAAAACTGCAGGACGGGATCGCCGAGATCAGCCGTCAAAATTATTCGGCCAGGCTGGACCTGCCGCAGCATGATGAATTCGCAGATGTGGCCAATGCCTTCAATTCAATGGCCGGTCGTCTCAAAGACTGGGAGAACAGCAACCTGGCCAGCGTTCTTTCCGACAAGCGACGGATCGAAGCCATCATCGGCAAAATGCGTGACGCGATCATCGGCGTAGCGGAGAAGGGAGAGATTCTGTTCATTAACCCTGCGGCAAAGGAGATCCTGAACCTTGAAGAAAAAATGCCCGAGGGGAAACAAATCAGCGAGATCAGTAAGCATAATGACCTGCTGACGATGATCATCAACGAACAGGCCAGTAATAAACCTTTGAAGATCGTTGTCAATGGGAAAGAGTTGCATTTTGTGTTAGAGACCCATGAGGTGAGTGTGCCCAATCTGTCCGGCAACAACCCGGAAGGCATTAACTATGCTGTCCAGCCGGCCGGCAAGGTGTATATCCTCCGCAATATTACCGAATTCAAAGAGCTGGATGAAGCCAAGACCAACTTTATAGCCACCATATCGCACGAACTGAAAACACCTATCTCGTCCATTAAGATGAGCTTAAAACTGATGCAGGATGAGCGGGTCGGAAGCCTGAATAGGGAACAGCAACAATTATTGGAACATATTAAAGATGACAGTGAACGATTGTTGAAGATCACCAGTGAACTCCTGGACCTTTCCCAAGTAGAGACCGGCAATATCCTGTTAAATTTCGTACCGGCCGACCCCTCGCAGATCGTCAACTATGCTATTGAAGCCGTCAGGTTTCAGGCCGAGCAAAAACAGGTTCAATTGGTGGTCAATGCAGACAAAGACCTTCCTAAGGTTCAGGTAGATGTAGAAAAAACAGCTTGGGTGCTGGTCAATTTCCTGTCCAATGCCCTCAGGTACAGCCCGGAAAGATCCAAAGTGGTGATCGATGTCAACCAGATCGGCACGGAAGTCGAATTCGCTGTAACCGACTTTGGTAAAGGAATAGATGAACAGTTCCAGAAACGATTGTTCGACCGATATTTCCAGGTACCTACTGACGGCCAAAATAAATCCGGCTCAGGCCTTGGGCTAGCCATATCTAAAAATTTCATTGAGGTTCAACAAGGAAAAATTGGTCTTAGAAGCGCTTTGGGTGAAGGTAGCAGATTTTATTTCAGACTGCCGGGAGTACCTGCATAATAATTAAATAATGGATGTAAAGGACCTATTCGACGAACATGAACGCATCAAGATCGATTCCGATGAAAAGCTTGATTTGTACCTAGATAGTCATCAGGAACGCTTTCACAGGCTCTTGTTCTGGGCAAACCTGGCGATACTCTTCAATTTCATAATGGTCATGTCAAGACTTGTAAATGTATATAAAGGAAATGTTCCGGCTGAGATATTACCGCTTAAATTCATTTTTGCGGTGATCTTCGGCGCTTATGCTGGTTTCCTGATCGTGCAGTGGAAGGCAGAGATATCTTTGGGACCAGTTGATGGATCCAGGTTAAGATGTTTATTACATTACAAGATCGGTATCATGGATAAGCAGGCTAAAATCATCGCCGGCTATCTCATCGGCTATACGCTTACCTTATTTGGCGCCTATCTGTTCTACCTCAGCAGCAGATTGGCCGATCCAAAGCTGGTATGGAAAACCTCGTCAACCGTATCAGTTGTCATGTTTGGGATGGGCATTTATCTGTTGAAGCAATGGATCGCCAAACGTCGAAATCTTAAAGTTGCCTTAACAACACTTAAAGATGACGAGTAACGAAAAATAGTACGTTAGTTTGGAAGTGAATTTTCATTTTGAAATGGTGTTTAGCGCCAGCTTGATCTGTAATCTGCTGTAAGATAGCTATTTTAAGATCAGGGCATGTTTTTGGCTTCATCAGCTTAAAAATATTATATGGACAAACATGCTAAAGAGGATCCCGGCCCCGTGTGGATTAATAAAGCCCAGATCACGGTGGAAAAAATAGGTGGCACGTCAATGAGCGCACTCGGCGATGTGATCAATAATATTATATGCTACCCTCATCCGGATGCCATTCGCTATAACCGTGTATTTGTGGTCTCTGCTTTTTCGGGAGTTACTGATATGTTGCTGGAAAATAAAAAGACAGGGAAGCCGGGTGTTTATCACCGCATTAAAATGCATCAGGATTTCCAGGGTCCGTTAAAGAAGTTAGTAGCCGATCTGAAAACCATTAACCGGAAGTACGCCGACCTGGGCCTTAACCTGGAGAAAGCGGATGCCTTTCTGGAAGAGCGGATCTGCAAAGCAAGAAAATACTTATCAAATCTTGCCAATATATTATCGTCGGGCTATGTGAGTAAAGACGGTATTCTTCAGGCAGCACGGGAAATTCTGGCCTCCATTGGAGAAACCCATTCAGCTTATACCCTCGTGCAGATACTGGAAAATAAGGGGATCAATGTTCAACTGATCGACCTGAGTGGTTTTGACGATCACCGGTCATTTACCATAGATCAGCGCATTCGCAATGCTTTTAAACATATACAGTTTACTGACCGTATCTGTATCGTGACCGGCTACGCCAAAGGTACAGAGGGCATCATGCGGGAATTCGACCGTGGCTATTCGGAGGTCACCTTCAGTAAGATCGCTCAGATCCTAAAACCTAAAGAAGCTATCATCCATAAAGAATATCATTTATCCAGTGCAGATCCGGCATTGGTTGGTAGGGAGAATTGCCTGCCGGTAGGTTACACCAGCTATGACATTGCCGATCAGCTGGCCGACATTGGGATGGAAGCTATCCATCCGAAAGCCTCCAAACCGCTGGAGATCGGACATATTAATCTGCGTATTAAAAACACTTTCGATCCCTCACATCCTGGCACATTGATAACAAGAGATTATATCAGTGAACATAAAAAAGTGGAACTGATCACAGGTTCTGATAAACTGATGATGATAGAGGTATATGATCCCGGCATGGTAGGAACGGTTGGCAGCGATCTGCATATCATGGAGGTATTCGCCCGTCATAACATCAGCTATACCTTTAAAGCAACGAGTGCAAACAGCATTACTACGGTGATCTGGGAAAAAGACCTGGTTAAAAAACTCATTCATGATCTGAACGATAAATTTGAAAAGGTTTCTGTAGAGCCTGCCGCCATGGTGTGCCTGCTTGGCTCCAACATGGATCGTCCGGGCTTGCTGGCCAAAAGTGCCGCTGCCCTGGCCGCAGAAGGCATAAATATTAAAAGCGCCGGATTTTCACTTCGCAAAGTCAATATTCAATTTCTGATAGAGCGGGAGCATTACCGTCGAGCCATCATTGCGTTGAACTGGGAAATGTCACCTGTCAAATCACTTGCCTTGTATGAAAGATCATAAAAGAACCAGGCTCATAGCCAGACAACATGCCAATGATGTAGCAAGGATCGGTAATTTGCTGACCTGCCCGCTGGAGGGGTCGTCCGGTTCAGACTTCCTCAGCTGGCTTAAACTTCAAAACAGAAAATTCAGTTACCGCCTACTATACTGTGATCTGATGACCTGTTTATCTTATATTATATTTATTTTTTCCGCACTTCACTTTCAAACGATTGCGCTGCCGAATAAATGGTTTTTCGCGCTGATCATGCTGGTGTTGATCGCGTGGTGCATCCTTTTTATCGGCATTCATCTGATCCAGCGCAAAGAATCAGATCTGAAGCCGCAGGCAAAGTCAGCTGTGATCGACTGGAATAGCTACAGGAATTTCATCAGGAGTTGGAATGACATGTTCAGCCTGAATCTCGCGGCTATAGTGATCATAGGGATCATTTATGGCTTTATCAATCCTATTTCCTCTGTCGTTACCAGTAGTTTTTATATGTTGATCACGGGATCGCTCTTCTTCTTCGGGATCACTTTTCTGATCCGAACTATCCGCGCTAAAGAGATTACCCAGCTATATATTTTCAAAGCGAACAGGTTGATGAAAACCGCCGCCTGATCTTTGTAAGTAAAGCTGCTTCCGGCGCTTATCGGTCGGAAGCAGCTTTATCGTACATTAACTTATATTTTCCTGATCTTTAAGTTAGTGAGCGTATATCAATGCAGAACTGAATTGCAAATCCTCAATACATGTAATCAATTCTTAATTTGTCGCTGAGCACACCAATTGCCGTTTAACTACAAGAATATACTTTCCAAGTTACGTGGGTATTAAATAAGATACTTTAAGGTGCACAAACGATTTTACTTTCAAGTTTTCATGTCATCCTGATTGATTTTAATGCATAATATTATTGACCAAAGAAGTGGTCAGTCGTTCGAGCAATTGGATATAGATGCTTACGCTATGTCTGATCTCATCAATTAAAATATATTCGTCTGCGGCATGGGCGCGACTGATATCACCGGGCCCCAATATAATAGCCGGGCAAGTAAGCAGGAAGCGGTCTGAGGTTGACTCTAGGATCTTTGTTTTTAATCCGAGCGAGACACCAGCCAAGACGATCGGATGTATGGGACTTATGGATGAAGGGCTTGCTATACCAGGTCTGACCTTGATCTGACATGTTGTATGAGCGTCGATCATTTTTAAAACTTCAGCAGCCTCATAACAGGTGTTCAATCTGATATCCACTGTAAAGCCGCATTCATCCGGTATGCTATTATCCTGCACGCCGCCATGTATTTTAGTAACGGTCATTTTTACGGGATACATAAATGCCGGGGTAACCGGGAATCGGTAGGTCGAGAACCATTGAATATCTTTCAATGCCTGGTAAACCGCGTTGGTACCGCCGGACGCAGCCGAGTGACCAGCTGTGCCGTAACATGTGCAGTCGATCACTAAGTGTCCCATTTCAGCGGTCCCGACATTCATGTTTGTTGGCGCACCAATAATGCCAAGGTCTATTTTGCCCAGAAGAGGCAAAACCGCGGAGAGACCTTTGCCTCCTGATATTTCTTCCTCCGCGGAAGCTCCAAAGCATAAATTAAAGGGGAGGTCAGGTTTTTCGTAGTAATGCTGGAAGACAGCTAACAAAGCCACCAATGCTCCTGCTGCGTCGCAACTACCAAGACCATAGATCTTCCCATCAGTTTCTTCCGGGAAAAAAGGGTCTCTTGTATAGCCACTGCAAGGCATAACAGTATCATGATGCGCAGTCAGTAAGATCGTTGCCTTTGTTGGATCATAATGCTTGTTGAATGCCCAAACGTTATTGAAACAAGTGTATGTTTTGATCGATCGGTCATGCATCCAATGCTCGATCAGTTTTGCGGACTGGTCTTCGGAGCCGCTCATCGAGGGCACGGCGATGATGCTCTTCAATAAGAGGAGGATATCTTCAGGCAATTTCATACAATACTCAGGACGAAAATAATGCCGAAGAAGGTATTTGCTATTTAAATGATTGATATTCTTTTTCTTACATAAATCATCATTTTGTTAAAAACCCTTCATTTCGGAATGCTTTTTTCAGTTTGGAAAGCTGTGAAATAAAAGATTTAATGAAATACCTTAAAGTTTGGAAAAGCAGGCTATAAACCTTTCTAATTTTGCTTTATTTTAAGGTCTCGTTAAAGCAGTCATTTTTTACTGGCCAATTACTTCAATATGCTTAGCTTTGCCGCAATGCTCAAGCGTTTAATCGCCATATCACTGATTATCCTGTTAATCAGCGCGAATTTTTCGCGTCTATTCGTGTACGCGGGCTTTGAAGTAAACCGTTCCTACATCGCTGAAAAGCTTTGTGTCAACAAGACCCGTCCGTGGATGCACTGTAACGGTAAGTGCTATTTCATGAAAAAGATCAAATAGGCGGAAGAGCGTGAAAAAAAACAGGAAGCAAAGGATAATCTGAACCGCATCGAAATATCCTTTTTGCTGCCAATAATAAGTTGTTACCATTTTAATAATATGAGCTCACGTAAAAACTAAACTGGCTTGACAGTTTCTATGTCCCTCGTCATTTTTGGCCCGCTGCTGATCCACGGTGCGTTTACTTCGCAACCCCTCAAGGCGTATTAGGCCATACCAAACTTTTATCAGCACGGCTTTTTCTCTTATTCCATTTACTGGAAAATACCAACATTACCAGCATGCCTATCTACGACCCGATCCAGGGCAAGATCGTGGGTAGAGTAGAGGTTCTCTGGAATTTTGATATGCTCTACGTCCAGAGTCAACAGTGCAAGCTTCTGAGCAATACCTTTGTTCATCTCCTTAGTTATGTACTTTATCTGGTGGCCACGACCCCCTAAACGCTAATTACAGAAACTTCTGATCACATCAGTTGCAACTTTGACACAAGTGCTGAAAAACTTCATATTAGAACTGCAAATTTTTCATTTATCAGAGAGTGGCATGGCGCTTGTGATGAATGAGATAGTTTAATTAATCTTTTGTTCAATTATTTTTTAAAGTCAAATTTAAAGGAGAAATAGGCCATGACCTTAGTTAAATTCAACAGCAAACCGATCAACGCATTGATGCCAGGCTCTAATGACGTTTTTGATTCGATCTTCAATGAAACCCTTAGCAACGATCGCCTGGTTGCCCGTGTACCGGCAGTGAACATCAGTGAGAGTGAGAACAACTATCATGTCGAACTGGCTGCACCGGGTCTGAAAAAAGAAGATTTCAAGCTGAACCTGGACCGCAATCAATTGAGCGTTTCAGTTGAACAATCTTCTGAGCAACAGGACGTCCAGAGAAACTACAGCAAACGTGAGTACAGTTATAGTTCATTCGTACGCGCATTCACGTTGCCCGAAAGTGCCGACCACGGTCAGATCGAGGCGAGCTATGTGGACGGCGTGCTGAAGATTGACATTGCTAAACGCGAGGAAGCGAAAGCGGTGCGTCGCCAGATCGAGATCAAATAATTGTAATTATTCATCCGTTATTAAGGGCTCCCGCAGGCGGGGGCTCTTTTATTTTATTATAGTTATGGAAACACAGTTTGAGTCTGAAAACAGGGTTATAATCGATAACGGGCAGTATTTTCTGGGGAACGAGAGGGATGCCGCTCACGAACTGTTCCGGCAATTGAAGGGTGACCCTGATATGGTGGTTGGCTCCCCGATCTGATGGAGACCGTCAGCGGCCTGCCGGTAAAAGTAGAAAGTGTTTGTTGTACGCTAGAGGAATTGGGGTTCAATGCGAAACTGATCACTAAAGAGATTTTCTGAATCAAAAACCTGGAAGAGTTATTTTAAACAGCAGACCTAGGTGATGTATTTGGCCGTGATCAGTAAGAATAATGCCCGGTCGGCTTTAGCATCATCATAATTTTCTTTTAGCAATTGTTTGATACGCTCGTTTTTGATCTTCACGGCGGCGATCCGCATGACTTGGAAGGAGGCAGCTTCGATACTCTCAATGTTCTGCATGTAGAAAAGGATCGCCAGGTCCCTGAGTTCAGGTTCGTCTGTGTGCACGTGGATCGCACTGTAAGCATCTTCTACCATGGCGACTATGCTATCACAACGGATCGCTGAATGCGGGCGGTCGAGAAGTTCATAGATCTCGTCCAGTCGATGAAGTTGCAGGATCACATCTTCCAGTGTTTCTGCAACCGCATGCCGGAGATCAATGAAATGAGCCTGATCTGCCAACTCAGGTAAGCGTTCAACCAAATGCGTTTTAGCACAATAAATGCGATCCAGAACGTCGGCGAAGTAAGTCAGGAGCTTGGCCGGTCCAAGATGATCAGGTGGAGAGTTATTTTCCATGTTACGTCAAATGCGGTGTATGAAATGTTGAACGGTATGTGTCAGGCGGGTGATGTCAAAAGGTTTGCTGATCCAGCCATCAGCGCCGCAGGACCTGCATAGTTCTGCCAAACCTTTTTCTGCGGATAAAAGCAAGACAGGCAGATCTTTCGTGGCTGGCTGCGATTTTAGGCGGGTACAAATGGCAATGCCGTTCTGTCCGGAATTTTGCAGGCGGATGTCCAACAGGATTAAGTCGGGCATAATCTCGGGCAAATGGTAACTTGCTTCATCAGTTACAGATAGAATCACTACGTAGCCTTCGTGGTGAAAGATGAGATTCAGTATTTCAAGGATATCGGGATCGTCTTCAATAATGAGTAGTCGTTTCGCCATTTTATCTGATAGTGCAATAAGTCATCCGCGATCAGTTAAATACCTTCTTTAGTTAATTTGAAGGTGAAATAAATATGTTATTGATTTTCAGCTAACTTAAGGCGAAAATAATTAGGCTAAGCACTACACTTTGTAGTTATTAAAGGGCGTTCGAAATAGCGTTATTAAGGAATAATTAATCGGCTATGATCATTTAATACAGTCAGGCCGGCCAATGCAGTAAAGGAGATATTGTTTATTGCTCGAATTACACGCCGATCTTATTCCGGCGCGTGGGGATCATCGGTCAGGCCGGTGATCTCGATGATCACCCGGTCGAGGTCTTCGGCAGCTTTTTTCAGCATGGGTATGATTTCTGCACTGGTTGAATCCGTCAGATCACAAAGCTGGACCAGTCCCAGGATACTGGCCAGGGGGGCGCGGACCCGATGGGATTGGATCCAGGCGATCTCTCGCAGACGTTTGTTCTGCGCTTCGATCTGATGCAGGTGTTCCTGGGATTCCGTAATATCCCGAAGCAAGCAGTTTACGCCGATAACTTCATCATGCAGATCGCGAATCGGGTTGAAGCGGAGTTCCTCAAAAACCTGACTTCCGCCGCTTTCACGTTGCCGGACAAGGCTGAATGCTTCGCCGCTGAAGGCCCGTTCATAACTCTCGAAGAAAACTTTTACCCTTTCCTGTACAAAATCCGCATTGGTGACCTCGTTTTCGTCTTTGCCCGTCAGTTTTTTTACCCTGTCCCAAAAGGCCTGGTTGCCGGTAATGATCCGGGATTGCCGGTCCACGGACCAGATGAGGTCGCGGGTGTTGTTGATGATCGCCCGCAGGTTCTGCCCGTCATTATAGATCTTTTCCTGGATCTTTTTCTGTTCGGTGATATCAGCAAAAAAAACTGCTATACCATCCTTAGTCGGGTATACGTTCATGGAGCCCCAAACGCCAAGCGGTGCGTAACGTTCTTCAAATTGCACGCTGACCCGGTCCCGCATGGCCTGCTCGTATTCAGCATAAAAGCGCCCTTCGCGGGAGTGCGGAAAAAAGTCCCAGAGATTTTTGCCGATGATGTCCCCGCGGGTGCAAGCCAGGGTCGTTTCAGCTGCTTTATTGATGAAAGTGACCTCCCAGCGGCTGTTCAGGGCGTAAAACCCGTCGGTGATGCTATCCAGGATATTCTCTAGTTCGGCGGTTTTCTCGGCCAGCGCGCGCTCGGCACGCACCTTCTGATCGATATCGACCACCAATGTCTGTTTGGCCGGAGCGCCTTCAAAGACGATATGGTGCGAAAATACCCGCACGTAAAAGTTCTCCCCGTTTTTGTTACGGTGCAGCCATCGCCCGGCGTCGGCATAACTTTCCGGGATACTTCCGACGGCTGCCAGAAAAGCGGGAACTTCTTCCGGCGGCCGGATATCCGTGATCTTTAACTGTAAGAATTCTTCTTCACTGTAACCATATTGAACGGTGGCTGCGGTATTGACCGCCAGGAAGCGGAAATCGCGGCTGTCGAAAATAAACATAGGGGCCGGGACCTCCTCGAAAAGCCGGCGGTAATCGTCCCGGGTTTTCCGGACATTCCGAACCTTGCGGCTAATCCTCAAGTATACGGTCAGGCCGACCACCACTAAGATGACCAGATCGGCCAGGCTCCGGTAAAGCCCTTTATGGGCCGGCGCCAGTTCCGAAGCCAGACGGCTGATCAGCGGCTCAGCGACAAAAACCCAGCAAATGGCCACGGCAATAATGATAAACGGTATTTTAAGTCTGGTTATGCGCATGACCCTTTCCCTTTATACGGAATTTACACCATACGGTTGTAAAATTAGTCATTCAAAGCGGGATCTTCAGCACAGGCACCGTTTGGGCCGGGATTTTGTTGGGCAGATTATGCCAACAATGGTAAATTAGTTAGTAAATAGAATATCCGTTAAAGCGTATTTGACAACAATTATCAGAACCATTAGGCGTAAACATTGTTGTTCCTGGAGTTTTAATGGCTCCCGAATTCTATGGATGATTTTTTAAGTCAGCTTCCCAATATCGATCACACCGACATTCGCCTGTTCGCAGCTGCGGTGAATGCGTCCAGTAACGGTGTGGTGATCACAGACAATTTACTACCGGATCAACCGATCATATATTGCAACCAGGCCTTTGAAAAGCTGACCGGCTACCGGCGGAATGAGATCATCGGGCATAACTGCCGTTTCCTGCAAAGCGATGACCGTAACCAGGAACAGCGTAAGTCTATTCGTGAGGCTATCGACCAGGGTGAACATTGCCAGGTGGAGATCCGCAATTATAAGAAGAGCGGTGAAATGTTCTGGAACGAACTGATGATCTCACCGGTTAAGGACCATGCTGGAACGGTCACGCATTTTATCGGGATCCAAAACGATATCACCCGCCGGAAAACGGCAGAGAGCGAGCTGGCCAAAGAAAAAGAACACCTTGAAGAAAGGGTGGTCGAACGCACGCAGGACCTTCAGGAAAGTGAGGCTTACCTGGCCAGCATCGTTGAGACCATCCGGGAAAGTCTGGTGGTGCTGGATGAGCATATCAAAGTGTTAAGCGTCAACGAACACTTTTGTAAGTTCTTTAAACTGAAGGATTCAGAAATTATCGGTCGCGAGCTTTTTTCGCTTGGGGACAATGGTCAATGGGACATCCCTGAATTAAAAGATCTGCTATTGAATATACTGCCGCACAATAACCCTTTCGAAGGATTTGAACTGGAAAATGAGTTCCCGAAGATCGGCAGGAAATTGCTCGTTTTGAACGCAAGGCAGGTCATATTAAAAGGGAAATACCAGGACCGTATTTTACTGGCGATCGAGGATATTACCGAGCGCCGGGAGATCGAACAGCGGAAAGAGGACTTTATCAGTATCGCCAGCCATGAAATGAAGACGCCGTTGACCAGTATCAAAGGCAACATACAGCTCCTGGAACGCCGGGCGCAACGCAACAACGATGCTGCTTATCTTGAAGGCTTCGGGAAAACAGCTAAATCGATCGCACGGCTTGAACGACTCATTTATGATCTG
Source organism: Mucilaginibacter sp. (assembly GCA_016763755.1). Lineage (GTDB taxonomy): Bacteria > Bacteroidota > Bacteroidia > Sphingobacteriales > Sphingobacteriaceae > Mucilaginibacter. Next base: position 12,232 of record JAESTD010000153.1, on the reverse strand, counting down.
CTGGATGTATCCAAGATACAATCTGGTAATATTGAGTTCCATTATACCACTTTTAACTTCGATCAGTTGGTGGCTGAGGCGGTCAGCGGCGTGCAGGTCACCACGCAAACCCATCACCTGGTCATCAGCGGTGCCGCCGGCACCGAAGTATCAGCGGACTATGGTCGCTTAGAGCAGGTACTGATCAACCTGTTGAGCAACGCCGTTAAATACTCACCCAATGGAGACCGGGTAAAGATCCATGTCAGCAAAGTTTCCAATTATGTCAAGGTAGCGATAACCGATGCCGGCGTAGGGATTCACCAGCGTGATCAAAAGCGGATATTCGAGCGTTTCTACCGGGCGGAAAAGATTACGGAGAAATTTCCCGGCGTTGGCATCGGTCTGTATGTCAGCAGCCAGATCATTAAAGAACACAAAGGGACCCTGTGGGTGGAAAGTGAAGAAGGCAAAGGATCCGTATTTAATTTTACTATTCCGATCAACCTGAACAAATGAGTGCAAGAATTTTGATCTGCGATGATGAGCAGGAGATCCTGGATATCACGCAAATGATCCTAGAAGATGAGGGTTACCAGGTCACGTCTGTTTCAGACAGCCGGACCGTGGAAAAGATCGTCGAAACGGAACGCCCTGATATCCTGTTGATCGACCTCTGGATGCCTGGGATCCCGGGAGATCAGATCGTCCGGAATCTTCGCTGCAATAATGCGGTGAAAGATCTGCCGGTCGTGGTCGTATCAGCCAGCAGGGCCGGCAAAGAGACGGCTTTTTCCGCCGGGGCCGATGATTTCCTGGCGAAGCCGTACGAAATTGAGGCGCTGATCGATATGGTCAGTAAGCACCTGAATAAAGGCCAAAAGCTAATTGCCAGCGCTGGATAGTTAGTCAGCAGGCTACAGTAAATCCTGTTAACTAAACACTTAGTATACTTGCTCACGCTGGATATGGAAAAGGCCATGCATTCTTTTACGCAGTGAAGTCCTTTTACGAAAATCATTGCCTAGTTTTCGGTTAATTCAGCTTGTCGGAATAGATATTGCATAGCGTTAGGTATGAAAAAAAGGATACTCATTATTGATGACGATGAAGAAATCTTGGATATCCTGAACGTGATCTTTCGGGAAGAAGGGTTTGATGTGATCGTATCCAACACCGGTGAAGCCGCTGATCATATCAACGTGATCCATCCTGATATCATCTTATTGGATGTCCGGATCAATGGCTCACCAAAGCGCGGTGACGAGATCTGCGCAGAGATCAAAGCGAAATATCCAAGTCAACAGTACCCGGTGGTGCTGGTTTCCGCGGAAACTAACCTCGATGTATTAGCCAATGATTGCGGTGCTGACTTCTATATACGCAAACCATTTGATATTTACGATTTGCTTTTTCAGGTTAGCAGACATTTGGCCTAGCTCGCTTCAACATACGGCTGTTCGTATTTATTAGTATCTTTGAATACTAACTATACTCATGGAAAATCAATCGAACGAGAAAAAATCAGCGAAGATCGACCTTGGACCTGAAAAGCTAAGAACGTACTTTGTGCGTAACCTGGACAAGATCTATGCGGCCAAAAATCACCTGGTAAAGCATCTGCCAACGATAGCAGAAGAGGCCCATTTTTCCGATCTCAGTCATGCGATCATTGAAACCCTGGAAGATGTCGAAAAGCAGATTGCCAGGATGGATATTATCTATGCGATGCTCGATGCAGAGCGAGCCACAGGAAATTGCAGCGGTCTGGAAGGCTTGGTCGATGACGCTTTTGAGGATATCAAACTGCATGGTGATGACCCCGAATTACGGGATCTTTCTATCGCTTTCTACATGCAAAATATTGAAAGTGTGGAAATGGCTTCGTTCCAGGTCCTGGAAATGGCCGCCGTGAAATTGCAGCATAAACAGATCAAGCAGCTGATCCGCGAGAATTATGATGAGGCAAAAGCTGACCGCACGTTGTTATTGCTCATTACGGCCAAATACCTGACGGCAAAAAAATAGCGAATTATCTCTAATAGGGTAAATGAACATCTGTTGCGCTGGCAATTGTCTATCTATCCCGGCAAATCAAATTCGCTTTACGCTATTTTTGAAACCATTTTAAAAGTCCTTATAAGCAATGGTTATAATATCTGGCTAAGAACCGCATCAGATCGGACTTGTTCAGGCACGCTTACACGTCGTGTCTTTTTATTAGTTGTCTCGTCCATATCGCAGATGGTGGACGCCAATTGCTGCATTATTTCGCGTATTGTACGATTAGCCGCTCGATCTCTGTCAGGGCGGCCTTGATGCCGTCGCGCTGTTCGGTCAGCAGTTTCAAATGGTCTGCATGATCGGCATAGTCAGCGATGCATTCATCGTATTTTTCGATGGCTGCACGCTCGCCGGTCGTTATTGCGACCAGGATGGCATGATCATCTTTACTACTGAACGTTTGTTTGACGGTGAGCCAGGCGCGATGCAGATCACCCAGGATCCCGCCATGCTCATTGCCGGCGTCTTCGTCATGTAAAGCAATGTGTTCTTTTAATTCCGCCGCATACACGATACGCTCACCGGCAAGGCGGGAGAAGATGGCCTGTAGTTCCGCCGTGTCTGTGGCTTCGGCAGCCGCTTGGTAACCTTCCTTTCCGTCATTGACTAGTTCCAGTATTTCTTTAAGGTCGTTAGTGACCAGTTCTTTGCTTTTTAATGAAGAAGCTTTGATCGTTTCCATAGTTTGTCGATGTTTCGGATCATGTTGCAAAAAGCCAGCCAGTAAATCATTTTTGCATTAGCGATCGCCTATCCGTCGCCATTTTAACCTTTTAAGGAGATGACGCAATATTACGCTCAGCTGTGATTGTCGGCAAGGTGAACCAAAACGTGCTGCCCTGACCCGGTTGGCTGTTTACACCGACTTCACCACCGTGTTTCTTAATGATCTCGGCGGAGATATATAACCCCAGCCCGAGGCCGGAGTATTGTCCGCCGCTTTGGTCCACCCTGTAAAAGCGGTCGAAGAGGTGCGGGATCTTTTCTGCGGCAATGCCTGGCCCTTTATCGATCACAGATACTTTTACTGAAGTTGCCTGTTGCTCAACCCGGATGGTGATCTCTTTGGATCGCGGGGCGTATTTGACCGCGTTATTGACATAGTTGACCACAACGCGCTGGATACGTTCGGAGTCGCCTTCCACTTCCAGGCCCTTATCACCTTCGGTTAAAAGCTGGTAGGTCCCGGCAGCAGTGACGTGCAGGCAACATTCCTCAATGGCTCTAAATAAATTGAAGCGGGTCTTTTTTAAATGCAGCTGGCCTTCAGCGACGCGGCCGGCGTTGAGCAGTTCATCGACCAGTGTGGTAACTTTATCCATACTTTTAACCGCCTGCTGAACCATCGTTGGGAACATCGGCGTAGGCTTGTCCTTCATGCGTTCAAGCACCTGCAGGGAGCCTTTCAGCGAGGTAAGAGGGGTTTTGAGTTCATGGCTGGCGATACTAATAAAATCATCTTTCTCCCTTTCAGCCTGCTTTTCACGGGTAATGTCATATAAGGTACCCAGGATCTTTTCTTTCCCCGCCGGGGTTTTTTCCGCCCGGCCCTGAAAATTAATCCACTTGATAATGCCGTCATTGGTGTAGATGCGGCCCTGAAAATCAAAATCCTCACCGGTTGTGATGCTTTGAAACAGCCCTTCCAGTTGTTCCCTGTCCTCCGGCAAAAACCAGGCTAATAAGGTCGCTTCGTTAAAGACCGTTTTGGGGTCATTCAAGCCGAACAGCCGGTCGAAACCCTCAGAGCGTGTAATACTGCGATCCAGCAGATCAAGTTCCCAGACGGCCATTTTTGAATATTGAAGAGCGGTGTTTAGCTTTTCCTCGCTCTCCTGCAACTGTTTGCGGGCGGTAAAATCGTCCAGTATGGTGTAGGCATAAGGAACATTATTTTCTTTAAAAGCGATGGTCGTCACATGGACCCAGGCCAGCGAGCCGTCCTTTTTATAAATACATGCGTCGAGATGAAAATTGGGTTTACCTTGCTGCCACATGGCATCCTGCAATTCATGCCAGTGCTGCTTATCTTCTTCACAGGCATAGTCGAGTATCTTGGTACCCGTCAGTTCATCCGCGCTGTAACCTATCAGATCAGCCAATGCATCGTTGACCCTTAATATGGTCAGATCGCTGTCGATGATCTTACTGGCGGCCGAGGTCAAGCGAAATATCGCTTCAAAACGCTCATCACATTCGCTGAACTTTCGCTGGTAATCGTTTGGGTCTAAATTAGTTTCCATAGCTTTCACTGTCAATAACCGTCAAATCATTTCATGGTTTGACCCTTAAATTACTATTTTGAAAAAAAATTAACTTTCAGGAAACAGATGCTCCATTGTGGCGTTATTACTATACCAATTGAATTTCTACATTATGGAAAATAACAATGAAGGATCATTCAACGAAAATGATCAGAACCAGCGAACTGGTTCAGAAGAACAAAATGCTCAGGGCATTGATCAGCAAAACATGAACAGGGTCAACCAGCAGGAACAACAGGCTGAGGGTAGTCAGCAAAACTCAGGCAGCAACAACGATGAGCCATGGAGCCCAGGCCAAAGCAGCGGCACGAATACCAACCCTCAGGAACAGCAATCAGGGAACGACAGCCAGGGGAATTTTGGAACGGGCGCAAACATCAATAACGACCGCTGGAGCCCGGGCCAAAGCAGTGGCAGCCAGCAGGATAGCGGCCAGCAGGAACAGCAGTCGGCCGATGACGCGAATTACCGTGACCAGGATGCACAGCGTTCGGAAATGGACTCCGATCAGGGAGATCTGAATGATACCGACCGACGCAACGATTCCTAATTATAAATTTACTGCGTTGAAAAGCAAAGAGCCATGATCATCATCATGGCTTTTTATATTTAATAACGGCTCTGCTTTCTTCTTTCCGCAGCATTGATGTACTTAATGTAACAAATTGTCCGGGGAATCTCATGGTCCGCAGGTCTCGCCGAGTACCTCGTTGGTGGTGATCAGCTCGTCATTGATCGCGACGATCTCTTCGGTAAGCGTCAGCTGTTCGGTATAGCTTTATGGATCAATTTTTTTGGAGGTCACCAATTTAGTTATATTCAGCTGCAGTAACGATGGACCATTATAAAAGCTGATGTATTTAATATCCCTAAGGAGGCGGTTTCTAAATAGAAGGTAGCTACTTCCTGTCCGTAGGCTATTCGGTATCTGGCAGCGCCTCAAAGATTGGTCGTTCCAAGAATTTACGGTCCGACAGAAATTCCTGGTAGCTACTGTTGACCAGGTCGAAGACAAGATCTGGTCTTGACAAAATACAGATGCAGATGGGTTTTAACCGTACACGCCGTGCCAATTTTAAGGGCGGTAAAAAATAAGCTCGGAACACGGTTACCACTTGTTTGAGCGTGCAAGGCGCAGCAAGCAACATCAATGCACGAGCTAGCAGAATACAGAACCGACCGAATTGGACAGCAAATGAACAGAAAGTAATGAAGTTTCTAAAATCAACAGCCTGAGCAGAAACTATACGTTAAGGCAGCTCGATCAATAGACTAAAAGTCCGATAGTGGTCACACAGTAGATATACTACCTGCTAATGCTGCAATTTCTGAAACCGGAAATGACGCAGGATGCATATTCAAAGCTGCGCCGAAAAGCGAAATACCCGGAAAATTAACTTTAAAACTAATGCAAAAGCTGTATGTCGACATTTTTTGATACGATAGTATAAATCGCCCAGAGAGCAATTATGATTACTTACATTGAATTTAACCATTTCAATGCTGTCTCTTTATCTTCGAAAAATGCGACTTCCACGCCATTTAATTTTGTCGGGAGACTCTTGTTCGCAGCAATACGACTAAATGTACTTGGCGAGTAAATCCAGGCAAATTTCTTCAGCCCGGACCTTGCCATTTCCGGAAACCAAAACTCTGCCCCCCAATCCGAAGCTTCTGACCAATTACCTTTAACAAGCGAATTGTTATTCAAAATTTTTCTGCAGTTATTAATCTTCATTAAATCCAAAATGATCATACAGCCTCGGACTACGGAATCGTAATTTTGATAACCTAACCAATCTACATCTAAAAATTCTTTTTCAGGCACATACCGGATGCCGATGCATTCGCTATGGTAATAACTTTTGTGGTCCGTTGAGATCTCAGCGCACTCAATCACGCCGCTTAACGGCAGCAAAAAATAGAAAGTTGAACCTTCCCCCACCTTACTTTCTATCCAAAAACTACCCCCGTGCCGTTTAATGATCTCCGCGGATATGAATAGCCCCAGCCCCAGGCCCTGGAATCGTGCAGATGTATTGTCGACCCTGTAAAAACGGGAAAACAAGTCTTTCAAATGTTCCTGTGCAATACCGATCCCGTAGTCCTGTACAGAAACAATCACGTTACGCTGATCAATTTCACTCCTGACAATGATTTTATCGGCATTCGGTGAATACTTGGTCGCATTGTTAACGAGGTTAATGATCACTTGCTCTAATCTATCCGGGTCGCCATTGATCATTACTTTGCCTTCAGCATGTAATTCCACATAATGATTTTTAGCTGTTTCTTGAGTACTTTCGACGACATCCCTCAGCAATTGGTTGAAATCAAATTCCACCAGGTTATAGGTCATTTTACCTGCATTAATCTTAGATACATCCAGCAAATTATCGATCAGGCGCGCTAGCCGATCAACTTGTTTTTCCGCTTTACCGATAAATCCGCCCATTTTAGATCCGCCATCAATGTCTTGTTTCAGGAGCTGAAAGAAAGCTTTAATGGTGGTGAGCGGCGTGTTCAATTCATGACTGGCGATACTTAAAAACTCGTCCTTTTGAAATTCTTTGATCTTTTGTGAGTGGATATTCGTATTAGTACCTATCCATGCTACCGGGGATCCGTTTTCCAGTAAGGGGAATGCCCTGGCCAGGTGCCAGTAATACACGTCATTGGCCAGTCGGAGCCGGTATTCCGCATGGAATTCCTTACCACTGCTTAACGCACGGTTCCATAATTCTATTGCCACAGGCAGGTCCTCGGCGTGGACCATATCCTGCCAGCCCTGATTGATCAGGACCGTGTCAGGTTTGCCAAAATCTTCCACGGCGACTGCGTTGACATAATCCAATTTTCCGTCCGCTGTCGTTGACCACACCTGCTGCGGAATGGCGTTGAGCAGCACATTATAACGTTGCTGGCTATCTGCCAGGCGCTGATTAAGATTCACAAGTTCATCATTGTTCGCTCTGATCTCTTGATTACTCGTGGTCAGCTCCCTGTTACTTAAGATCAGTTGCTCACTTAATTCTTTTGCTATTTTTTCACTTGCCCTGAGCTCATGGGTCCGCTTTTCAACTTTTTGCTCCAGATCGTTATTCGCCTCGATAAGATTTTGACGTGCGATCATCAATTCTTCATTGATCGACAGCAACTCTTCATTTGCCGCGGAGATCTCTTCACTTGATGTACTCAGTTCCTCGTTCAGCGCGGCTGTTTGTTCTTTTTCATCTACCAATGCTTTGTAAATGTTTTCTTTTTCAATAAGGTCATTGATGATTCTGACATAGGATAAGATCGAAATGATCAGGGATAACAGAATGCCTGCCGGAATGAAGATACTTGCCATATGCCTGTGATGCCTGAGCATTTCACTACGTATAGTAAGCAGCCGGTGTTCATCCGACTCGGCTACGGATATGGCTCTCCGTAAATCGTCCATTGCTTGTTTGCCTCTTTCTAAATCAGCTTCGGCGATCTGCTGACCATTGGCCCGCTTGCTGATGACCTCCTGCAGAACGGCTAAGCGTTTGATGATAATGCTACGGATCAATTGGATATTTTTCTGTTGCACTGGATTATCTGCGGAAATTTTTTTAACTGAATCCGCAAGTAACAAAGCTTGTTTTGTAGCACCCCGATAGGGTTCGAGGAAGCGGTCCTGACCGGTTAGCAGGTAACCGCGCTGACCGGTTTCAGCGTCTTTGATATAAGAGATCGTTTGTTCTAACAACTGGATCACTTCATTTGTGTGACGAACGATTTCATTGCTTTTGATCATACTCCGCAGCATCTGCCAGGAGATTATGCCCGCCATTAAAAGGACGATAAGGGAAATGCCAAAGCCAAGTTTAAGGTTGCGGTTGATAGGTTTATTCATGATATTGCAGAACAATAATCCAAGGTACATCTTAATTAACTAAAACGCAATTGTTTTCTCCAACGTCAACAATTTGATTTGATTTGAGGCAGATGGATTGACAAGGTCGAATATGAGTAATCAACGCATCATTTGCGATATTTGAATTGGCTAAAAAGCGTGTAAACGACATTATAGTAATAAGATCAGACTGAGAAATCCCCGGCAGCGAGTGTTCGGGGATTTTTGTATATGTTTAAGGTTTTACATGCCAGATTAACGCTTTTAATAGTTGAAACTGGATAGGTCTTCTGCATTAGCATTAACACAAGTAATAAACCGCTACATTGTAACAAAGTTGAGTTTAACTGATTTTTAAAGCAAGCGTTGGGGGACGACGAACCTGTGCAAAATTTACCGCAGACCAATCAGAATTTTGATTAAAGATTGACATTAGAATTTAATTGCAAACTGTTAAAACCTATTAATTGTGCTACCGTAGAAGGTGACGGCGCTGGATATGCTATTTTTCAAATTGCAGAATTTATTCGGTTATAAGAAAATCAAACCAAAAATGCCTAATAATAAAACATTTATATTTCTTCAGGTTGTCTTGATCGCAGTTTACCTACTTGTCATCAACAGATAATTATCTTATATGGACAATACATCCGAAGCAGGAGCGCCCAGTAAAGGTCGCCTTCCGTTTAACCGCCTGAATGATGCTGAACTCAAGCAATTTTTTATAAGCCATTTGAATCGCATTTATTGCGCCAAAAACCAAATGATTAATAAACTACAATTGGTGACCATTTTTAGACAATAATTAAATTTACAGCATGAAAAATCTTGCATTTGAAATAATAGGAGCGAGTGAAATGATCTCACTTGTTCGCTTGAAATACTTGGAAACAAGAGATCGATTGGAATTAAATAAAGATCGAGCATTGCATGACAGAATATTGTACATTTACAACGCTGAAGTGCCACACATTGCAAATGAAATATCTCGTCGTTTAAAATTTTCAAATTGGATTCTCTACAACAATCCTAGTTTTGCTGTTTATAAATCAAAGCTAACTAACCCTGAGGATGCTAACCTTTTCCAGGAAGCATATAGAAAGTGTGAATGTAGATCAGAAATTGAAACGCTCATTAATCTCTTATCTGAAACCGTATGGGAAGCCGTAATGTAACCCCTCCTAAAAACCGGACTGCTTAAAGGACGAAAAGTCTTAACTTTAAACAGTCAAACGATGAAGAACTCGATCATTACCGAAGCACAGATTGTCAAGGCCATCAAAGAGTATGAAGGTGGCCGTGAGCTAAACGACGTATGCCGCGAATTAGGCGTACACAAATTCACATTTTACAATTGGCGTAAAAAGTATGCCGGTATGGACAGCCAGGAATTAAAGCGGCTGAAAGAGCTGGAGGAAGAGAACCGTAAACTGAAGCACATGTATGCGGAACTGGCCTTAGATCACAGCCTTTTAAAAGACGTACTGCGGGAAAAGTTCTGAAGCCCTGCCAGCGCAAGGACATGGTCGCTTACTTAATGGAATTCCGTCAGGTAAGTATTAGCAGGGCTTGCCGGGTAGTAAAGCTGCCCAAATCCATGTATTACTACAAGAACATCAGGGATGACTCAGCAACTATTGATAAGTTGCTGGAACTGTCCGAAAAGCATCCCACCGAGGGTCAAGATCTGTATTACAGCCGCATCCGCCAGCAAGGTCTGCAGTGGAATTACAAACGTGTAAGGCGGGTTTACCTGCTGCTGGGCATGAACCGTCGCCGAAAGGTTCGCAGACGTGTGCCTGCACGTGTTAAAGTGCCGTTAGTCGTGCCTGAGCAGGCTGGAGATACCTGGTCGATGGATTTTATGTGCGATGTGCTGGTGAACAAGAGAAGGTTCCGAACGCTGAACATTATCGATGACTATAACCGGGAAGCTATTGCCGTAGAAGCTGCCTATACTATACCAGCCGTGCGGGTAACTCAGATTCTGGAGCGAACCATTCATGAGCAAGGTAAACCAAACTGTATCAGAGTGGATAACGGGCCGGAGTTTAACAGCAAGGAATTTAAGGATTGGTGTGAAAGCAGAGGTATAACTGTGCAATTCACGCAACCGGGAAAGCCCATGCAAAACGGCTATATCGAACGGTTCAATAGAACGTTCCGGGAAAACATACTGGATGCTTACTTATTTGAAGACATCAACCAGGTGCAGGTATTAGCTGATGAATGGATGGAAGATTACAATTACAGTAGGCCGCATGAAGCATTGGGAGGTATAACGCCAGACCTGTATAAGCGGCTAAACTGTGGAGATACCAGAAACTCTGGCGAGTTTCCAACATCCCCACAGTTCAAACAACAATAATTATATTTTTGAATTAAATTAGTCTATAAAATACCAGTCCGAACTAAGGGAGGGTTACAGTAACTGCCCTGCGAACATTGGAAACAACCATTTGATACGATGTGTCATTTTGATAAATCGTATCAAATGGTGAATTGCCATAGTTATGGTTTGGCCGCCATTTATTAGACCACAGATAGTTTATTTATTTAGCTCAGTGATTTTGCTTTTTACTTTATGCAATAAATTGTAAACATGTAGATCGTTTGGTGGCAATTTTTGCAAGATATCCAGTGATTGGTTTAATTTTTCAATTGCTAAAGACAAATCCTTCATCCTCTCAAATATTTCATCAGCAATCACAAATAACATCTGTGCTATATCAAAACCGAACTTTTTTGGCTCTTTGGAGACTAAATAGTTTGATTTTTTAACGAGTTCTTCAATTTCGGAATTATACTCGTCGTAACTATTATTTTGAAGATAAATTTTATTAAGATTACTTATCGCAAATCGATATTCGTGATAAACATTAAAAGGATCTAAGTTAAAAAGCTCATTATAGATTCCTTTAGCTCTTAAGAAATAATTTTTTGGTATGTCCTGGTTATCTGCATATTGATTTAGTGCGCCAAGATTTATAAGTAATCTTGCTGTTCGTATTGAATTGTCTTTAGATTTGGCCAAGGTATCTCGAATTTCCAAAGCTTCCTTGAAATAATTCTCCGATTCGGTGGCTTGATTTTTCAAACTGTAAAGTAACCCCCGATTAGCCAACGTGGCGGCATAAAGGTCGCGATAATCGTTATCTGAATCTAAAATATCTTCTCGAATGATTTGCAAAGCATCGCTAAATAATCGTTCAGCTTTCGAATTTTCTAACGTAATATCGGATGCATATACTGTTGCCAAATTGTTTAGACTCATAGCTAGCCCCTTTTTGTTTCCACCACCATGAGCCATAAGTTTATTATTTAATTCAATCGATTTAAGCAACCAAGTTTCGGCATCGTTAAGGTTTTCAGATAAGTAATAATATTTTCCAATGCTGTTTGTTATTTTAATTCGAGATAGTTCACTGCTAGAGATTTTATATGCGGCCTCGTAATTTTCTATCGCTGAGAGATAGTTTTTATGATAGGAAAAATGTTCCGCAATACGGCTATATGAATACTCATCTGGCAAAACTTCTATTGCTCTTTTGTAAGCACTTTCACTTTCTGCCTGTTGATTTTGCAAATCAAGAATTTCTGCCTTTAAGATAAACGAATCTGCAAGATTTTTCTTTTTGGACTTTACTTCATTTTCTGTTTTTTCTACCTCTATTTCCAATTCGTCTATTTTCAGACTCTCCATGGCGCCAACAAGATTTCCCTTTAAAAACAGCTCAAGCGCATTTTTGTAGCTTATATCTTCAAGAAATTCTTGACGACTTTCTACTTTTTGTAGCATTTGTTTAACGTACCCTTCCGCGCGACTTAACTCTTTTGTGCGCTTTTTAAGCTCATTATTCAGCTGATCAATTTTATCCTCGGATAAGAGCTGAAATTTCTCTTTGTCTCGTAGTATCTTTTCCAGTAATTCGATTTCTCTATTCTTACTCTCAGTAATCAACTTTATAGCATTTGCTATAGAAAAGGATTCACTAGTTCCGTCTTTTTCAATAATCACGACGTCATTATTGCCATCAATATT
>JAESTD010000152.1 GCA_016763755.1 Mucilaginibacter sp. | reverse complement strand
TTATCACCCAAAGAGATCACGGCCAAATTGAAATTAGATCACAATAATTCAAAGGGTTATGTATCCACGACAACCACTTGATACACTATTCAAGGATGTTAGGAATTGCCCTTAAACAAATAAAGGCCAGGCTTTTAAGCACCTAACCTTTATCTGTAATTATTTACTGATGTTTACTCAGGCATTACTTTGAAGATACTGTAACACCGCTATCTCCATGTACCTCAACGGTGGTACCGCCGCCATTAACTTTACCCACAACATCTTCTTTTTCTTTGCTGCCCTGGAAATTGCCATCCACATCAAGATTAACACGGTTACCGTGCAGGCTACATTCATGGCAGATTTAGCTGGAACCGCCAGATCGATATGCCCCGCGCTGGTTTCCAGCTTGATATATTTACCCAGCTTAGCCATCTGTACGTGTACACTGCCGCCGCTGGTGGATGCGTTAACACTGCCTGAGATAGCCATCAGATTGATGCTGCCACCACTGGTGCTGGTAATCAATTCACCGTCAACATTATTTCCCTTGATGCTGCCGCCACTGGTTTCAGCATTAATTGTACCTTTTAAATCGGCAAGGTTTAGTGAGCCGCCACTGGTTTCCAGTTTAATGTTACCGCTGCAGTTGTTTGCAGTAATGCTACCGCCGCTGGTCTCCAGGTCAATAGTATTGCGGCTGTTGGTAACATTGATACTACCACCGCCGGTTTCGCCTTTAATATTACCAGTAACATTGGCCACGCTTAAGCTGCCACCGCTGGTTTCAAAATTTTGAGTCCCGTTAAGGTTATCAATGCGGATGCTCCCACCACTGGTATTCAGGTTGGTTGATGTTTGTGCGTTAACATAAACCTTAAAACCGATACTTAAAGATCTTTTCCAGTTCATATTATTACGACGATTTTTAGCTGTAGCTTTTAATTGCCCGTTCTGGATATCGATATCAAGGATATAATCTTCTTCCAGGCGTTTTTTGATCTCATCTTTGGTTAGGTCCTGATTGTTGTTGCCTACAACAAATACATCAATGTGCGGTTGTTGCTGGCCCGCACCGGTAACCATGATACTGCCACCACTTGTGCTTACAATAACATTTTTAATACCATCATTAGCTAACGAACGGGTATAGTAAGGTGTTTTGTCGGTTTGTGCAGATGCTGCCAGCGAGCCGGACGCTAACAGGAAAAGGAGTAAATGCTTTTTCATAATTGTGTTTAAGTTTCTTTTATAAGACTGCATCTGCCGCAAATAAGTTGCATGCAAATGGCGTTTTTTATTATTCGTTTTTTAAGCTTTTAACAGGATTCACCAAGGCAGCTTTAATTGATTGAAAGCTAACGGTTATTATAGCGATGACTACGACTGATGCGCCCGACAGGACGAACGTCCAGATATTAATGGTAACCCTGTAGGCAAATTCCTGCAACCAAAGGCCGGTGGCATACCATGCAATCGGCAGCGAAATAGCGATGGATACTAATACCAATTTGATAAATGACGCAGAGAGTGTTGTAGTTATATTAGTGATGCTTGCGCCTAATACTTTGCGTATTCCTATCTCTTTTATTCTTTGCTTGGCCATATACGCCGACAAACCTAATAAACCCATACAGGCCAATGCTATTGCAATAGCTGCAAATACATTCAGCGCACTGCCCAAACGTAGCTCGGATTTGTAGAGCCTGTTAAAATCCTCATCCATAAAGCGGTATTCAAACGGGCGGAAAGGAACCAGATCTTTCCACGTTGCTTCTAAATGTGCTATGGTTTGCGGGATGTTTTGTCCGCTTACTTTGATCAGCAACCTACTGCCCCATCCTTCAGGAAATAGTACTACCGGCTTAATGGTGCTATGTAAAGATTCAAAATTAAAATCGCGTACAACCGCTTTTACGTAGCCCGGGCGCTGAGAATCTAAGTACATTTTCTTGCCAATGGCTTGCTCCGGGGTCCAGCCCAATTCTCTTGCTGCAGCCTCGTTGATGATGAAATGATAGACATTTTTGTTGCGGTCTTCGTTAACAACATCTTTAACATCCTGAGTTGTAAGATCGGTACCGGCAACAATATGCAAGCCAGTCGCTTTCACATATTCTTCATCAATTGGATTAGCAGTAACCGCTATTTGCTGGCTCTCTGGCATCACATCATTACGCATACTATAACCGCCTACGATGTTAACAGGAGAATTTACGCAACGGGACACATTTAACACGTTTTTGTCTGATTTAAACTCATTCCGCATAACATTCAACTGGTTATCCATGCGGCTTTCAAAAGGCAATATCACAACACGTTCGCGCTCATAACCTAAATTTTTATTGCGGATATAAGCTAATTGCTTCTGTATGATAACAGTAGAGGCAATCAGAATTACAGATACCAAAAACTGAAAAACGATCAATGCCTTGCGTGTAAACTGGCCTGATGAAGTATTTTTGAATGCACCTTTCAACACCTTAACCGGTTGGAAACTGGTAAGCACTAAAGCGGGATACAAACCCGCAAAAAAACTAACTGCAAATACAACCATTATGGTGCCAACGATAAAAGGCGTGGTAAAAAATGCTTCTACCGGCAGCTGCCTGTCGGTAAGGTTGTTAAATGCAGGCAATAGGGCTACAGCCGCGCAGAAACTAATAATCACAGCAATTACACAAATGATAACTGATTCGCCTATAAATTGCCAGAACAATTGGTTTTTGCCTGCACCAATAACTTTACGTACCCCTACTTCTTTAGCGCGCTCCATTGAGCGGGCCGTATTCAGGTTAACATAGGTGAAGCAACCGATGACTAATATCAAAAGCGCGATAGCCTCTAAAACATAGATGTATTTGATATTATTATTAGGCTCAAAACCGTCAAATTGCGAATGCAGGTGAATGCTTTTAAATGGTTCCAATTCAAAATTCAAACTTGCACCCTCTCCTGCCATCTCCTTGTCCATAAATGGTTTTATTTTGGCTTGCAGGGTTGCAATCGAGCGCTCGTCTTTAAGTAACAGGAAGGTTGTGTAATTGGCATTCCAATAGCTGTTTTCCCATTTGGTAAGATTTAATGACGAGAATGACGCCAGGAAATCAAACTTGATCTGAGAGTTTGACGGGCAATCGGCCATTACGCCGCTTACCTGGTATGGGATGCTATCATTACCTACTACCAGCGCTTTACCTATCGGGTCTTCATCGCCAAAGTACCTTTTTGCGGTAGATTCGGTTACGATAACTTTATGCTTGGCGTTAAGAGCAGTTTTTTTATCTCCTTTTACCAGATCGAAAGAGAAAATATTGAAGAATGATGAATCTGCAAACATGAAAGATTTTTCATTAAGCAGTTTGTTGTTGTAATTTACTATCAAAGAAGCATCAGTCATGCGTACCGTGCTTTCTACCTCGGGGAAATTGCGCTGAAAGGTAGGAGCAACTTTTACGCTGGTATAATTACCTTTTTTGCTTTCGCTTTTTTCGCCAAACTGATACTCCATTATCATTCGCACAATGCGATCGCCTTTGGTTTGCATATTATCATAGTTCAATTCGTGCACAATGTACACGCCGATAAGCAGGCAACTGCAAAGGCCTATGGTGAGGCCAAACAAGTTGATGAAGGTAAAGCCTTTGTTTCTCCAAAGGCCGCGAAGCGCAATTTTCAGATAGTTCTTGAACATGATATTGTGATAAATGCTAAAATTCTAAAATGGGAAGCCCTAATAATAAGTGGGACAATTTCTAATCTCCATACTCTAAGCCAACTCACTCACTCTTTAAACTCTTTGCCGGGTTAGCCAACGCAGCGCGGATAGATTGCGTACTCACGGTTACCAGTGCTATTACCGAAGCTACCACACCAGCCAGTAAGAACACCCACCATTGGATACTTATTTTGTAGGCGAAATCCTGGAGCCATTTGTCCATGGCAAACCAGGCGATTGGAACGGAAATGACAATGGCAATGCCCACCAAACGCATCAGATCAGCAGAGAGTAAACTGACTATGTTGCTGACACTTGCTCCCAAAACCTTACGGATGCCAATCTCTTTTACACGCTGGCTTGCCGTAAACGTAACCAACCCAAACAAGCCTAAACAAGCAATGCTGATAGCCAGTATGGTAAATATTAATAAGATGGTGCCTTGCTTTTGCTCGGTTTGATACTGGGCAGCAAAATTCTGATCAAGGAAATGAAACTGAGGTTTGTTCTCAATGTCGAAATCAGCGTATACCTTACTTATGTAGGCCAATGATGCTTTTACATCGCCCTTGCCTATGCGGATGTATAAGTTATCCTTATCCTTCGCCTCGGCAGGTAACTCCATCACCATAGGCGATATTTTGTGCTGAAGCGAATAGGTGTTAAAATCTTTAACAACACCTACAACAGTGCGCGATAAGACATTGCCTTTCTCATCGACCCCGGTACGCACTACACGGCCTACTGCGTTTTTCCAGCCTAACTCTTTTACCAGTGTTTCATTCACCAAAATTGATTCATTTACATCGCTTGTAACAGCCTTTGAGAAATTACGACCGGCAGCCATGCGAATCTCTAATGTTGGTACAAAATCTTCGTCTATCTGCAGGTTCTGCACAATTTTAGATTCGGCAGTTGGTTTGCCATCAGGGCCCAGGTTAAAATCACCACCACCGATATTATTATTGCCTATCGGGTTACCGGCTACTCCTACCGCCTCAATATGTGGGTTTTGCAGCAATGCCTGTTTCAAAGCATCTACACGGCCACGTACATCGCGATTATTGATATGGAAGGTGAGCGTTTGTGCTTTATTAAAACCCAAGTCTTTACTTTGGAAATAGTTTAGTTGTTGGTAAATAACGCATGACCCGACAATCAGAACTATAGTCACAACAAATTGGAAAACTACCAATGATTTGCGGAAGATTATAGTAGCCAATTGATTACCCATCTGCCCTTTCATGGCAGGGATGGTTTTAAAGCCTGATAAAAACAGTGCAGGATATATGCCGCTAAGTACGCCTGTAATTACCGAGAAGCCGATAAATAAACTTATAGTTTGATACTTACCAAACTGAAACAACGTAAGCGATTTGCCCGATAACTGATTGAAGTATGGAAGTATAATTTGGATGAGCGCTGCCGCTATTATAGTTGCGATAACTGTAAGCAGCACGCACTCGGCAAAGAACATCGTAACCAGTTGTCCCCTGTCTGAACCGATCACTTTACGTACGCCAATCTCTTTTATCCTTACTGATGAACGAGCTGTGGTCAAGTTAACGTAATTGATGATGGCGATAACTAAAATCAAAATAGCGGTAATGCTGAACACATACACGTAAGTGATGTTGCCATTTGTGCCTAACTCATAACTTAAGTTAGAGCGCAGGTGTATATCTTTCAATGGCTGAAGCTCTAAAGTAAACTTCATTGCTCCAAGGTCATTTTTGATGTGCTTATTGAAAAATGCTTCGCCGGATGCTTCTATTTGTTTGCTATCTGCGGCATTTTTCAGCAGCAGGTAGGTGTACATATTTGAGTTACCCCAGTTGTTATTGTAGCCTGTAAAATAATCGGCCGGGAAAGAGCGCAGGGCTTTAAAGCTGAAATGAGAATTTACAGGAACATCCGCAATTACACCTGTTACCTGCGTAGGGCTGTCGCCCAGTTGTAGCGTTTTCCCTACGGCTGATGAGATATCATCACCAAAGATATTTTTAGCCAGGCTTTCTGTTAAAACAATAGAATTTGGTTTAACAAGTGCGTTGGCGGCATCACCCTGCAAAAATTGATAAGTGAAGATATTGAAGATGCTGTTATCGGTTAGCAGCATGCTGCCTTCCTCAAGCGTTTTATCTCCATATACTATTTTGCTGCTACCTTCTGCATCAATACGACAAGCCTCGGCAACCTGCGGAAATTCTGATTTTAAAGTAGGCGCATACGGCGGTGATGTAACTGCTATATCAAATTTACCACCCTGCCATTGTCCGTGCTGTACTACGCGGAAAATGCGGTCGGCTTTGGTATTGTATCTATCGTAGCTCCACTCGTCGCTAACGTAAAGAGCTATCAGCCCAAAAGCAGTGATGCCCAATGCCAAACCAATGATATTGATAAACGAGAAAGCTCTGTGTTTTAACAGGTTCCTCCAGGCTATTTTTAAGTAACTTTTTATCATGGCAGTGTAGTTTGTAATGTAAACCTAAAACAAATGCCAATTATATAACAAATTTATAATCAAATATTTACATAAATAAATGATTAAGTCATTCGTTCGCAAGTGTAACAGTAAGTGTTCGGTTTTGATACAGTTATTTACACGTCATTGGAACATTGAGTCACTAAGTCATTCTTTTCGTTTTAAAGAATAATGACCCAATGACTGCGAAGCGAATGACTTAATGACCAATCCTATTCCGACCTCAGGCTTTTCACCGGGTTAGCTATTGCTGCTTTAACGGTTTGCAGCCCTACGGTTACAAACGCTATCAACACTGCCGTTAAACCGGCAACTACAAATACCCACCAATGTAAGGATATGCGATAGGCAAAGTTCTGCAACCATATATTCATTAACCAGTAAGCTAATGGCGCGGCTATGACTAACGCAACCAAAACCAGCACGATAAACTCAATTGATAGTAATGAAACTAGCCCGGAAACGGAGGCTCCGAGGACTTTACGTATGCCAATCTCTTTTCCGCGGCGCTCGGCAGTGAATGCAGCCAACCCGAACAAACCAAGGCAGGAAATAATAACCGCTACAATGGCAAAGCTCGACATTAAGGTCGATGCCTTTGCATCTTCGCGATAGATCCTGTCAAACTCCTGATCCAGAAATTGATAGGAGAACGGCTGACCGGGAAAATTTTGTTTCCAAAGCTGCTCTACACGGCTGATAGCTTGTGCTTGTTTGTGTGGTGCTACTTTAAGCAAATAGTTTGATGACCATGAATTCTCCGGTTTAAAAACAACAGGCGAGATCTTGTTATGCATCGACTGGAAATTAAAATCCTTCACCACGCCTATAACAACTCCTGTATCTCCCTGAGCCATAAAGCGCTGCCCAACATAAGGTTTATGCAGGTTAAACTGCCGCGCGGCTGTCTCATTTAAAATCACGTTCCGTTGATCAACCTTCCCCGGTAAAAACCAACGGCCTGATATAAAATTGAGTTTTATCAGTTTGGTATAATCACCATCAACGTTAAAGTAAGATATACTTGGATTAAAGTCTTTAGGTCTGCCTTCCCAATCTGCACTGCCTGATGAGTAGCTGTCGTTGGCCTGTATAGAGCTTACGCCAGTAAGTGATGTAGCCTCTATCGAAGGCTCTTGAAGCAACAATTGCTTCAAAGTATTTTTAGTAGCTGCTTTCTGCTCATCATTTTTGCCCTTCAATAACTTCCATGAGAGATTGAACGACATCACCTGCGAGCGATCATACCCCGGATTTTGAGACTGAACAAAGGCCAACTGGCGGTAAATGGTGATAACACCGATGATAAGAAAAATAGAGAAAGTGAATTGCAATACTACTAACCCTTTACGCAGCGAAGTATCCTTCATTTTCAGCACACTTCCCCCACGAAACACGCTAAGCGGCTTAAATGATGAAAGCAACAAGGTTTCTGAAGGATGCGAATTTGTCATAGCCATATGGACATGTGCTGTTTTTGACGGCA
>JAESTD010000151.1 GCA_016763755.1 Mucilaginibacter sp. | reverse complement strand
TTATAACTCCATAATGCCAGCACGTTATGTGACGACTGCGGGAAACGGAAGTACTTACGCACATCAACTATTAACGATTGCCATGATGCTGTGCTACCCAAAAATTTCTTATTGTCACGGTATTGCATAGAGGCATAAAAACCCCTGGTGGGATTGATAGAGTTATCCCTTATATCAAACAAGGCGTTTAGGGTAATACCTGATGAAATGGTGCTACTCTGCTCGCCGTATTTCGCATAATCAGATATGCTGCCATCGGGATTGCCGGTTTCTGACACATTAAAATGATTATCAAATATAAAACCTGCCCCTGCATATAGGTTACCGGTTATCCGGGTAAGTATAGTTTCATAAAACCTGAAAAGCGTATAATCCATTGGGTTCTCATTGGCAACTTTTGAATCTGTTCCTAAACCAAATGTACTCTGCGGATATTTATAATACTTTATATCACCAATAAAATTGAACTTATCACCGCCTGTCCAGATGTTTGATTGCAGCGGGATAATGATCTGTTTATTTTGCGTGTAAGCCGAGTTAGAGGTAATGGTTGAGATACGCGTATTCCCGGGGAGCCTGAAAGCCACATTACCGGCTAATGTTACCGCAAACTTAGTTTGTAAGGTATAACCAACGGCAGGCAACAGCGAAAAAACCGGCTTTGCCCCTATCACTGTAGTGGGTTTATTAGTTACGGTTCCTTTTTTATTAAAAATTCCTTTTATGACATCGTAAAGGTCTTTTTGAGTAGCTGTGTCTGTTTGGGCAACGGCAAGGGTGTCGGTTATCCGGCGTTGACTGAGCTTAACCGTACTCTTGTCCTGTGCAAATAACAATGCCGGGAAAATGATGGCCAACAATGTAGCTATGATTATCTTCATCTTAATAAGGTTCGGGGCTCGCTTATCCGCCGCAAATATAAAACTTTAAAAAGCAGACTAATTTCATGAACCGTTAGTTACATCAACTTTAATAAAAATTTAATCCTAAAAACATTAGCAAATACCAGATATTTTCCTTACTTTTGTATATCAAATATGCCAATAGGCATTATATACATAACAGCAACCTTATGGCCCCCACAACTTCTACCAAACCTTATGGTAAGCGTATCGCGAAATATTTTGAGCACATAAAAGGCGAATATCATTTTGAAGACGTACCGGATAAAAAAGATGCATCAATAACCATTAAACAAAAGGTCTACGACAGAGAACCCGATCCGCCTACGCTTACGGGGTTAGCCCTGTTTTTGGGTTTCACAAGTCTGCAAGCTTTTGAGGTTTACGAGCAAACCGGCTTTTATGCCGCGCAGTTGCAAATGGGTCGTTTAATGATCGAGGCAGAATATGAAAAACGCCTACATTATCAATCGGCTACGGGTGCCATATTTGCCCTCAAAACACTGGGCTGGAAAGAACAACACGAACAAACCGTCGGTGCCGACAAGTTAAAAAGCATCAATATCACCATCACCACTACCGGCCCTAAAATAGCTGTTACTGAAAAAGAAGTGGAGTTATAAAGTTTCTTTATGCATGAGCAAACATCTATCCTGTTTAAACATAATTATGAGAGCACCGCGCAGGTAGTGGTTAACCAGGGCGGCAGCAGTTCCGGCAAAACCTACTCGATTTTGCAAGTATTGTTTTGCTTCGCGATAGCCAACCCCAAACAGGTGATAACCGTTGCCGGGCAGGACATTCCAAACCTTAAAGCCGGCGCTCTGCGCGATGCATTGGATATTTACGATTCATCGGCAACACTCAGGCTATTGCTTAAAAACTATAATAAAACCGATCGCAACTTATTTGGAATAGTCATTTCTGAACAACCTCAATCCTGAATCATGCTTAAAAAAATATGGCGTTGGCTTAGCGGCATAAGTGATAATATCAAAAACTCATTGAATTTCGGTAAAGAAGTCGCCAACAACATAAAAACCGTTGCGGATAGCAGCCTGCTCGATATCATCGTGAACCTAACCCCAACCCAACTTGATGATATTGCACTCGCATCGTTCAGAAATTACATGAACAATGTTGTGACGAAGCTTAATTGGAGTAATAAAATGATCACCGAAACAGGCGATGATGAAAAAGCCATCATCCTACATACTTTGTCTGCAGTTGCCGCTTTCTGGAAAGCGGAACATGAGCAAATAAGACTTTCATTACAAACTACTTTAAGCACAGCTCAATTGATTTACGATGAAAGTAAAGTGGATCTGAAAGTTTGATTGAATAGTGCCCGGAACGAGATTCGAACTCGTACATCCTTACGAATGCCACCCCCTCAAGATGGTGCGTCTACCAATTTCGCCACCCGGGCATATTATCAATATAAACCCAACATAGATTTGCTTGCGGGCCTGATACTTAATGGATGTGCCCGGAGAGAGACTCGAACTCTCAAGAGACAATTCTCAACGGCTTCTGAGACCGCAACGTTTACCAATTTCGCCATCCGGGCATTACGAGGGTGCAAATATAATTTTTTTACAATTTGCACATACATAAAATTAAAATAAACTCTTTTAAATTTAGCAGCCAAATCAAATGGCTAAATACAATGTCTAAATTTTATTTCTTGCTCTTTTGTTTATTTTTCTTTTCGGGTACAATTATCAGGGCCCAAACCATAGTAAACCTGCAGCAAGGTAAATCAACAAGCATAAGGGGCTTATCGATAGTTAATGATAATACAGCCTGGATTAGTGGCAGCAATGGCACTGTGGCAATTACTAAAGATGGCGGAAAAACATGGGCTTGGCAACAGGTAAAGAATTTCGAAAAATCAGACTTCAGAGATATCGAAGCTTTTTCTGATAAAGAAGCTGTCATTATAAGTTCAGGTTCTCCGGCATACATTTTAAAAACTATTGATGGTGGTAAATCCTGGGAAAAGAAATTTGAGCAAAAGGACACAACTTATTTCCTCGATGCTATGGACTTTAAAAATGCCAAACATGGCTATGTTTTAGGAGATCCAATAAACGGAAAGTTCTTGTTGTTGGAAACAAAAGACGGTGGTAACACCTGGGCACAACTGGGAGATGCACCTGATGCTATTAAGAATGAAGCTGCTTTTGCGGCAAGTGGCACTTGTATAAGGGTTGATAGATCAATAACAATAGCGACTGGGGGAGCAAAGAGTAGAATTATCAGTGCGCCGATTAGTCAATTGAAATGGACTTATGAAGAAATTCCGCTTACAGATGGGATCGTCAGCCGGGGAGCTTTTTCAATCGCTATTGGTAAAACGGAAAAAGTTGTTGTAGGCGGCAATTATGCCAGGGATAAGCTAAAAGATTCAGTTGCGTTCATTATTTCGACTAACAAAGCCTCTGTGAAAAACGCTTTTCCAACTAAAGGCCCGGCGGGATACCAATCCTGTATAGAATACATTGATGGAAATACCTACCTGGCAACCGGAACATCGGGCACCAATTTAACTACAGATGGTGGTAGAACCTGGAATTGCATAGACCTCTCGAGTTACAATGTTTGCCGAAGAGCAAAGAATGGAAAGTTGGTTTTGTTAGCCGGAGACAAGGGTAACATTGGCTTATTAAAATTTTAATACTTTGTTTAATAGGGACTTATTGTAAACCTTACAATTTATTTTATTTAGGCCTTGCAGGCAATAACAATTACTCCTATATTTGCACCACTTTAACGGAAACGGATATAACACTCCAAGAAGTTAAAGGATGATTCCGTAGCTCAGCCGGTAGAGCATAACACTTTTAATGTTGGGGTCCTGGGTTCGAGTCCCAGCGGGATCACTCCCAAAATCGAAAAAAAGCCTTGGCAAATACGCTAAGGCTTTTTTTGTTTTATACAACCTAACTTATCTCAATATTTCCTACAGGAATTGCCCAAAATGTTTCGCAATGTTTCACAGCAACTAATGCTGCACAGCACATGCGGGAAATTTCCATAAATAACTTTGTTATTCTACATATCAAGCGAAATTCCTTTTAACAATGCCAGTAAAATAATACTCTGCATAACGCAGACCTTTCCGATTCTTAATTGTTGTCTAAGAAATATAGATCTAACATGGACATGAATAATAAAGCGATACTTGAAAAAGCTAACGAATATATAGCTAAAGGTGACTACGAATCATTCCTTGCTTATTGTACCGATGATACTGAGTGGGCTTTTGTAGGTGACCAGATACTGAAAGGCAAAAATGCCGTGAGGCAGTACATGGCTGAAGCTTATATTGAGCCCCCGGTATTCAACATAGAAAACTCGATAGCTGAGGGAGATTATGTTACCGTATTAGGCAAGATCAGCATAAAAGATAAAGATGGAAAAATGACAGACTATTCTTATTGTGATGTTTGGAAATTTAGGGATGGTAAAATGGCGAGTTTAAAGGCTTTCGTTATCGAAATATAAAATTGTATTTTGAGGCGCTTCTACCCAAAGCAACTTTGCTATCTCTTATGAAAAAACTAACCATTTGTTTACTCTTGGTTTTGGCCACTCTTAATGCAAGCGCTCAAGCGCAAACGCTTAAAGCCAACAATGGTCACAGCCACAATGACTACCATCAGAACATCCCCTTCCTGCTGGCTTACTATGCGGGTATGGGTTCTATTGAGGCTGATGTTTACCTGCACGAAGGCAAACTGTATGTAGCGCATGAGAAAAAAGAAATTGCACCTAATCGTACCCTCGAGAACCTTTATCTAAAACCACTTGCCGAGCGCTTTCAACAAAACGGTGGCAAGCCGTATGCCGATACTGCCCTGCATTTGCAACTGGTAATAGACATCAAGGAAGACCACGAACACGTGATCCCCGAGCTGATAAGAGAGTTGAAGCCTTACCTACAGATGTTCAACAGCCCAACTAACCGCAATGCCGTTAGGATCGCATTAAGCGGCGACATGCCTGCGCCGGCAAACTTTGACACCTATCCTGATTACATTTACTTCGACGGCAGGCCGAATATCCCCTACACGCCACAGCAACTTGAGCATGTTGCCATGATAAGCGATGCCTTAACAGACTATACCAAATGGAACGGCAAAGGCACCCCTACCCCTGCAGATTCTTTAAAACTGCGCAGTATGGTAAACGCTGCGCATACCATGGGTAAACCATTTCGCTTTTGGGCCACGCAGGATAGCCCCAACACCTGGATCCAGCTGGAGAAACTGGGTGTTGACTGGATAAACACCGACCACCCGCAGCAATTGCATGATTTCCTGATTAACCGCCGCAAGCTGGAGTATACAAAGGCTACGCCTTATCCGGTTTATCAGCCAACGTACAAATCGGACGGCACCAATAAAAGGGTGAAAAACATTATCCTGTTGATAGGTGATGGCATGGGCCTGGCGCAGATCCAGGCAGGCTTAACCGCCAATCACGGCAAACTAAATATGTACCAAACCCGCAGCATAGGTTTCTCGCAAACCAGATCTGCTAACTCTGATATTACCGACTCTGCTGCAGGTGCAACAGCCATGGCAAGCGGCGAGAAAACAGATAACCGTTACATCGGAGTGGATGCACAAGGCAAACCATTGACCAATCTTGCTGATGTATTGGCTGATATGAAAATAAAAAGCGGCATCATTAGCTGTGGTGATATTACCGATGCTACTCCGGCCGCATTCTATGGCCATGTATCTGAACGCGATTCATCCCAAAAAATAGCTGCCGATTTTGTGAATGGCCACGTAGATGTGTTGATAGGTTCAAACCAGCGCTCTTTTATGCAAAACCGCGATAAGGGTTTAATGGATAAGATAAAAGCAAAAGGTTACCGGTTATTTACCTCAGTAGCCGATGCCGAAAAAGTTGATAACGGCAAACAACTTGTTTTGCTAAAAGATGAAGATACTCGCCCGGTAAAAGATGGCCGCGGCGATATGCTGAAACAATCTTTATTACATACCATCAAAGTGCTTCGCAAGAACAAGCCGGGCTTTTTTATTATGGCCGAGGGTGCCCAGATAGACTATGGCGGGCACGCCAACGATCTGCCTTATGTAGTTACCGAACTGCACGACTTTGACCGCACCGTTGCCGAGGCATTAAAGTTTGCTGATGAAGACGGCGAAACCCTCGTGATCATCACTGCCGATCATGAGACCGGCGGCCTAAGTCTGCTGGATGCATCAACAGAAAAAGGAATGGTGTTTGGCAACTTCAGCACTAATGACCATACCAGCATCAATGTTCCCGTTTTCGCCTATGGCCCGCACTCGCGCGAGTTTATGGGTACTTATCAAAATACCGAGATCTATAATAAAATATTAGCCTTGTTTAAAGGCAAATAGGATTTTCATGATCAACAAAAAAGTCCGGGGTTGAACGCTCCGGACTTTTTTGATTTATAAGGGTTTGTGATCATCTATAAATGTTGCTTCGCCATAATGCCTCGTGCTGCTATCAGTGCCAGCAAGGTAAGCGTTGCGGCGGCAGTTAGGTAATAGCCAACATACTGCAAGCCGTAAGTGTTGGCCAGCTTGGTGGCCAGGTATGGCGTAAGTGACGCACCCAAAATGCCCGCCAGCGTAAAGGCTAACGATGCACCGGTGTAGCGTACCGATACCGGGAATATCTCGGCCAACGCCGTACCGATCGGTCCGTAGGTAAGACCCATCAGGAACATACCAGTTGAAAGAAATAGCGTGGTCACTACTTTATCGTGCGATGAAAAGAAAGGTGCAAATGTTAACCCGAATATCATGATACATGCACTGGCCAGTATCAGCATGCGGTTGCGGCCAAACTTATCCGCCACTACCGCCGATAGCGGGATACCTGCACCAAAGGCAAGCATTGATATCATCTGCATGATGAGGAAGCTATCCTTGGAGAAATTGAGTTTAGAAGTACCCCAGCTCAGCGTAAAAACCGTCATCAGATAAAACAACAAAAAAGTAGTAATAGTAGCCAGTGTACCTAAAGTGATGGCTTTGGTGTGCTTCATAAAAACATCTGCAAAGGGAACTTTAGAACGCTCGTTTTTGTCGAGCACTTTGGTGAATTCCGGCGTTTCGGTTATCTTCAATCGTACATACAGGCCTAACAATATCAGTATAGCACTGGCTATGAATGGTATGCGCCAGCCATATCTGATAAAATCTGCATCGCTCATCACCTTACCTAAAATAAAGAAGGTAGCACTGGATAGCAGGAAACCAATAGGCGCACCCAATTGAGGGAACATACCGTACCATGCCTTTTTGTGTGCGGGGGCATTTTCTGTAGCCAGCAATACGGCACCACCCCATTCGCCGCCAAGACCCAGGCCTTGTCCAAAACGGAACAATGCCAGCAGCAAAGGCGCAAAAATGCCAATGCTGTTATACCCCGGCAAAAGGCCAATGGCAACAGTTGATGGCCCCATGGTCATTAACGCGGCAACCAGTGAGGCTTTACGGCCTTTCCTGTCTCCAAAATGGCCAAACAGGGCTGCACCCAGCGGCCTTGCAAAAAAGGCCAACGCAAACGTAGCCAATGATTCTAAAGTGGCCGATGTTGGGTCTGATGAATGGAAAAATAACTTTGGGAACACCAGCACCGCAGCGGTGGCGTAAATGTAAAAGTCGAAAAACTCAATAGTAGTGCCTATTAGGCTTGCCAGCAAGATCCGGCTTACGGAATTTGCAGACGGGGGTTGTGGGTTCATAAATCAAACATATCAAAATTGATATAATTCACAAACCCGCTAAACAGCTTTTACTTAGCTCAGATAGTTACCCTTTCGCCTTGGTAACTGTGTGCCAAATTTTGAAGCAGTTTTCATAAACACCTTCGGCATCGCGGATGATGAGCGAAATATTCTCCTTACGTGCCGGGAAATGCAAGTCGACCGATCGGTAGATCTGCTGTAGCAGGTTGCCTAAACGGTGTTCAACCTCAAACCGCGAAATAGAAATTACAATTTGATTGGCTACCGCATGCACATGGCCGGCAGGGCCAATTTCAGCTTTTAACAACCCTGCTATTGAGGCGCAAAGGTCGGCTAATGGTGAAAGTTCCAATGGGTTCATCTTTTGATAAGGAATTAAAGTAACCTGGAATTTGAACGTTCGTCCTTTAAACAAATATAAGAATTGCGTGTACGTTGCAAAATAAATTGAGGATAATATTTATCGTTACTTTTGCCGGCGATAAAATGAAATAATACGGTTCGGTTTAACCCTGCATACTCCAGTAAGGCAAGGGTTAATTTTCTAAAATATTCGGGACTCACTATAATCTTTACTAAATGTATCTGCATTTGTTAGCATTACATTCGTCAACACGCTGGCTGCTGCTTTTGTTTGTCATAATTGTGTTAATGCGTTCGTTTTGGGCATTACGCAGAAAAAGCAAATACACACTGGCTGACGAACGACTGCGTGCCATTACAACATCCGTAGTCCATATCCAATTGCTGCTGGGCGTCTTACTTTACATCATTAGCCCCATAGTGAGGTATTTTTGGCAAAACTTTAAGCAGGCGGTACACATGCGCGAGATAAGGTTTTTCGGCATGGAGCATATTTTTATGATGCTATTGGCTATTATTATCCTTACTATCGGCTCTGCAAAAGCTAAAGGGCAATTAACAGATAAGCTTAAATTTAAAACACAGTTGGTATGGTTTAGTATAGGGCTCATCATCATTTTCAGCTCTATTCCGTGGGCATTTTCGCCGCTTACGCACAGGCCTTGGTTCAGACATCTTTAAATAGTTGCCATTAAATATATTTCAAAGCAATTATGGCCTTTTAATTGCATTAGGCTTTGTATGAGGGATAAAGTACTTGTAATTGAAGATGAGCCGGTAATTGGCGAAATGATGTGTATATTATTGGAAATTGAGGGCTATAAAGTGATCAGTTTAAATGACACTGCATCAGCCTTACGCAAACTAAAGGCCGAAGAGGTTGCTTTGGTGATGCTTGATCTTAACCTTGCGGGTGAAGATGGCCGCGACGTTTGCCGCTACATTAAGGGGCAATCTGATCTGCAACACACTCCTGTCATATTAGTTTCTTCCTCGCCCGATCTCCCTCAGATAAAAGATGAATGTGGCGCTGATGATTATATTGCCAAGCCCTTTGAACTCACTGATTTTGTACAGAAGGTTAAAGACTTTACGGATTCAAACAGGGCAAGTAACGTGGCGTAGCTTTTGGCTGTAGCCTTAAAACAGTTTTCTCTCCATTATAAATTACTAAACTATCGTATATTTATTTCCGATAGGTGAACAACATTTTTGCGTGGTTATTTTTTGCTTATCATAACCATGAACTTTTAAGTCCCCGAGTATAATTTATGAATACGATGCCCCATGATAAGGGACATGCTGGCGCAGACCAGCTAACGCAAAGCGAAGAACGTTACAGGGCGCTTGTAACGGCAACATCTGATGTTGTTTACCGCATGAGCCCCGATTGGAAAGTGATGAGCCAGTTAGATGGCGGAAGCTTTCTGTTAGATACCGGCGAGCCCATTGATAACTGGATAGAAAAATATATCCACCCCGAAGATCAGCAAACAGTAAATGACGCGAATGAAACAGCTATCCGCACAAAAAGTATATTTTCTTTAGAACATCGTGTTCTACGCGCCGATGGCATGCTGGGCTGGACATTTTCCCGTGCGGTACCCATAGTTAACGAGGCCGGCGATATTATTGAATGGTTTGGTGCGGCTAATGATGTTACCCCGCGTAAACAGACTGAGCAGGCCCTCAAAGAAGCAAAAGAATCTGCCGAGCATCAAAAACGAATTTACGAAACCATCACTTCGAGCACACCCGATCTGATCTACGTATTTGCGTTAGATTATACCTTTAGTTATGCCAATGAGGCCCTGCTCACCATGTGGGGCAAAACCTGGGAAACTGCGATCGGTAAACGTTTAATAGAGAACGGATACGAGCAATGGCATGCCGATATGCATGAGCGGGAAATAGATCAGATCGTAGCTACTAAACAATCTATCCGTGGCGAGGTGGCCTTCCCGCATGCGATATTGGGCCGCCGGGTTTATGATTATATATTAAACCCCGTTATAAATGCACAGGGCGAAGTAGAGGCTGTGGCCGGGACCACCCGCGATATCAGTGACATTAAAGCTGCTGAAAATACCCTTGCAGAGAGCGAGGCCCGTTTCAGGATGATGGCCGAGGCTACCAATATTTACATCGCCACATCAGATGAAACCAGCAATGCCACCTATTTTAACCAAAGCTGGACTAAATTGACCGGCAGACCTCAAAAAGACCTTTTAGAATACGGTTGGGTAGATTTGTTGCATCCTGACGACCAGGAGCGCCACGTAAAAGTTTACGAGAAAGCTTTTAAAGCACACAAACCTTTGCACGATGCTTTTAGGGTTTTGAACAGCGAGGGCGAGTACCGTTGGTTATTGATAGATGGTTTTCCAAGGAATTATATCGATGGGTCTTACGCGGGCTTTATTAGCGCCGGTATCGATATCACCGAATTAAAACAGGATGAGCAGCGAAAAAATGACTTCATCAGCATGGTGAGCCATGAGTTAAAAACACCTTTAACCTCTGCCCTCAGCTATGTGCAGGTGTCCAAAAAACGTGCAACCGAAGCCAATGATGCCGTAACTGCGGGCATGCTGGAGCGTACCGAAAAACAGCTCGGTAAAATGACGCGTATCATCAACGGATTCCTCAATGTATCGCGTTTGGAATCGGGTAAGATACAGATAGATGCCCAGCGTTTTGACATGGCATCGCTGATGGACGATGTTAAGGAAGAAGCTTTAATATCCCTATCCGGCCATAAGATCGTATTTGGTTTTACTGAGACCATTTGGGTAAATGCCGACCGTGAAAAGATAGCACAGGTAATACAGAATTTCATCAGCAATGCCGTAAAATACTCGCGCCCTAACTCAACCATACAAGTGCGCTGCAATTTGATTAACGATAATGCCCAGATTTGCGTGAGCGATGAAGGCATAGGTATAGACCAGGAAGACCTGCCAAAATTATTTGAACGTTATTACCGGGTAAAAGACAGCGAAACCCGCAACATATCAGGCTTTGGTATTGGTCTGTATCTTTGTCACGAGATCATTAAACGCCACGACGGTGACATCTGGGCTGAAAGCATGCTTGGTGAAGGAAGCACGTTTTATTTTACGCTACCAACAAGCCCCCCACCCCCCCTGAAGGGGGAGTAGAATCAAAAAGGTAATAACAAACATCGGATTTTGATTGATAAAAGTAGAAGGGCCAATTTCATCATTCAACGTTCAACATTCGGCGTTCGATATTAAAAATCAAAATTTGTCATGCTGAACGTAGTGAAGCATCCAATAGCCTCTATGCTTGTTAAGGAATAGATTGTTCGCTGCCGCTCAGAATGACGTAATGTTATTAAAAAGAAAAGCCTCACGGAATCCGCGAGGCTTTTCTTTTTATCTTATTTACTTAAACGCGGGCGTTTCTTTTTAGCGTCTGCTGATTGGTCGTTATCGGTGTTGCGGTTGTAGCTGTTGCCACCGCCGTAGCTGCTGCCACTGCCATCGCGTTTGTTGTAGCTATTGCTGCCATAACCACCGGGTTTGTTGTCATAACCGCCACCGCTGTTGCCGTAACTATTATTGCGCGGCGGGAAACGTTTTTGAGGAGCTCTGTTGCCGTTTACCGGGGCGGGTTTATCTTCGGCTATGCGCACTTCCAGTTTACGGTCGCCAAATTCTTTGCCGTCTAATGCTTCGATGGCTAACTGTGCACCTTCAGCATCTTTCATGTGGATAAAACCGAAACCTTTGCTCTGTTTAGTAAATTTATCGCGTACGATGGTAAGGATATCAATATCTCCATGCGGCCCAAATAATTGCGCCAAAGTCATCTCGTCCATTTCGCGTGGGAAACCCACTACAAATAGTTTTGTCATAAGTAGTTCAATGCGCCAAAGGTAAGTTAAAACAAGCGAAATTAAAACAGCAAGGCCCGGTTAAAACCAGGCCTTGTAAATATAATAAAAATTAATATAACTATTTTATTTTCAATTGCTTGCCTGCAATATCCTCCCAACGGTAATAGTGGAACGTTTTATCTGTACTCATTACTACAAACAAACCATGCTTAAAGGTATCATTCAAAGGCATATTTACCACATCAGAGCCGTCGCTTTCGCGGGCTGCAACAGGTACCACCTTAACCAATTGATGTTCAAAAGGATCAGCTTTAGTACCTTCCCTGCTAAAAATCTGGAAACGATTGGCACCCTGGTCTGATACCAGGATATACCCGGTTGTATCACCGGTTTTATAGATAGAGATCCCTTCATGATCAGCCTTAAAGCCCGTTGTACCAAAAATAGCCAGTTGCTTGTCTCCTTTCTCGGGGTCGGCGTAGTACTGGCGCACACCTACTTGTTCATCAGAGTAGTAAACGTAACCCAGTTCATTATCAACGGCTATAGATTCTATTTCTTTCTTACCACTGTACTCGCCAAATTTGCGCACCATTGATGCTTTTACATTACCTGTACCATCATCCTGCAAAAGATACTGCCAAATGTAGCCACCAGTTTTAGGGCCGCTTTTACGGCCAACCATTGCGTACATAGTACCATCTTTTTTGGTATAAATAGATATACCCATCAGGTCGCGGTACTCGTAGCCGTTCTCGCCTACAAACATCTCGATACCCCCGTTATCAACCGGTTTCATGTCGGGCAGTGAAAAGATGCGCAGTTTATGCGTTATGCGCTCGGTAGTTATAGCAATATCTGTTGGTTTGCCGTTCAGCAACAAGCCATAGGCCAGGTCAACATTGTTTGGCCTCTTTAAACCACGAACAACTTTATCAGCAATTATCTTTCCCTGCAGGTCAAATACATACAGCGCACCGTCTGCATCTTTATCCGTGCCGATGATCAAACTTTTAGCGGGGTCTGCTTTATTTATCCATATCGCCGGGTCATCAGTATCGTATTTAACCGGCTCGGTTATTATCACAGGTTTAACTTCATTTACGTTAACCTGCTGTGCATGGCATGCCCCCACTGCAAATGATAACACCAATGGAAGCACTCCAATGCGAAACAATTCTTTCTTCATGCTTATAATTTAGTTCCGTAAGCGCCAATGTAAGTTGCAGGCTCTGGCGATACATAAGTAATACCGTTGCTCATTACTATACCGCCTTTGTGGTGGCGGGTAAAATCTGTAGTGCCTTTACCCAAAGCAGGCGAATTACCTTGCAGATGGAAATCCCATTCAGTGTTGTAATCGGGGCTGTTTACAGGGTTATTAAGCGGGAAGTTGGTAAACTTAGGATCGTTTTGGCCTGCAGTTGTACCTCTTACGTCGTGCGTACCACCGGGTACTACATCATTTTTACCTACCTGGAACTGATCTACAGTAGCCTGGTCAAAACCATAGTACCAGTTGTAATCGTTTTTAGAACGGGTGTCTTCCAGCTTCTTAGGATCGCGTTTAATACCGAAACGGGTGTTAGCAAAAAGGTTGTTATACAGATCAGCACGTACCGAAGCCTCTAACCAAACTGAACCACCTTTTGCTGTAGGCCTTCTCCAACCGGTGTTCACCATTGTGTTGTTATAAGCGATGATGTAAGCCTGCGGACTGCGATCACCACTGTTTGACAATTTAAGAGCGTTGGTATTACAGCTGTAAACAAAGTTAAAGCCAACGTCGGCCAAACAGCCCGATTTAAAGTTCATGGCCTCGCCACCGGTTACACCCGTAGTGTAGAAAACATTATTTGAGAAGATGATCTTACCACCTTCGATATAGGTACAATCTTCCTGAAAGTTGCGGATAATGCTATTGGTAACCACCAGTTTACCATTAACGTTTGAGAACCAAAGCGCAGGCAGGTTTTCGCCGGCTGTAGCTTTGTAAAGGCCCATTTTTACCGATGTTGAAGCATCAGAAGTGGTGTTACCACCATATTCCAATATCGTGTTATCTAACACCAGCTCGGCACAGGTTGGGCCGGCAAGTATGCCACCCCAAAGTTTACCAAATTTATTCTCGGCAGTGCGGTAAGCATCGCTAACGGTAAATTTAACCGGATTTTCTGCAGTACCTAACGAGTACAAGTTACCTTTAACAACTA
This sequence comes from Mucilaginibacter sp., assembly GCA_016763755.1. Classification (GTDB taxonomy): domain Bacteria; phylum Bacteroidota; class Bacteroidia; order Sphingobacteriales; family Sphingobacteriaceae; genus Mucilaginibacter. The sequence goes on along the minus strand of JAESTD010000151.1, from coordinate 4,473 downwards.
CCTCGGGCTTAGCAGTAGCATCCATTAAAACGGTTACACCTTCTTCGATAGTTAAGCTTTTCCCTTCGGGGATGATGATATCACCCTTTACTTCGTGCACACTATTTTTAGCCCACACCCCTGATACCTCACCTATTGATGAGCCATTTTGCGGCGATGTATCAACATCGATGTTTGCTTTCTCGCAACCCGTAAAGGTTAGGGCTGATAAAGCCAACATACCTAAGATCTGTTTCAGTTTCATATCTGATATTTTTTAATGTTTTGTTTGTTAGTTGAACTTATATCTCACGCCCAGCAGGTAGCTTTGGCCATAGTGGTCGTTACGGATAAGGGTATGACCATCTTGTACCAAATTCTCCTTTAATGCATCATTTGCTGGGTTGGTACCTTTTATGTACAATTTGTATGGTGTGTTAAGCAGGTTGTTTGCTTTAACAAATACGCTGATGTTGTTTTTAAAACGCTTCTCGGCCGATACATCCATCTGGATGATACCCTGCTGCCACTGATCGTTGTTTACAAACTGCGATACGGCAACTATACGCGGGCCGGTGTAAGCAGCAGCTATTTGGGCGTCCCAACCTTTTTTGGTGTCTTTGTATAATAACGAAACGTTTGCAATATGCTCAGACTGGCCGTAAAGCGGTCTTGTTTGTTGTACATCTATAGTCTCAATATCACCGTTTGAAGAGTTTATCTGGCGTTTGTTTTTGGTTGTGGTAATGCGCGAGTGGGTGTAAGTGTAGTTTGCTTTAACACCTATTTTGTTAAAGAACTTGATGTAATCTATCTCGGCCCCATAATTAGTAGCATTACCAAAGTTACCCGGTGTTAAGGCTACATTGCTGTGTACCGTATTACCGGCCTGGAACACATACTCAATAGGGTCTTTTATTCTTTTGTAGAATGCGCCTACCAACAACTGCTCAGATGCACCGGGGAACAACTCATAACGCAGGTCATAGTTATCAGCAAGGGCACGTTTCAAGTCGGCGTTACCATTCTCATCGTAATCTTCGCCAGGCGAAGTACCCGGTACGATCTCGTAGAAACCGGGGCGATTAAGTGCCTTGTAGTATGCAGCGTGCAACTGAGATTTTTCGGTAAGGTGATACTTAGCAGTTAAACTCGGTAAAACATCCGTATAAATCTGATTACCTGATGGCCTTGATTCGCCTTGGGCAAATAGCATGTGGTAGCCCTGGTTGGTATGCTCAACTCGTGCACCACCAATCAATTCCAACTTATTTGATTTGTAGGTTAGCATACCGTAACCAGCCGATGTTTTCTCAGAAGCATCATAAGTAAGCGGGTTGGCAACACCACCGGTAGGGTTACTTACTACCAATTGCAGATCGGTATAGTTCTGGTAATCCTGTCCGTAAATTAAATTTGCATTTGCTGCAGATGGCGCCAATACGTAGTTGTTGTAAAAGCTGCTGCGTTGTTTATCGCGATATAAACCGCCGATGCTGTAATCGAGGTTTTTAGTGCCACGGAAGATATTGTAAGTTAGGTCTAAATAGCCTGCCTTATCATTATCCGTGTTACGCTGCCAGCGCATCTCAACCGGCGATGTATTTACCAACGACAGGCGTTTTCTTTCGCCGTTCTGCTGAATACCATTCAATTCTATCTCGGCATTTTGTGGCTGGTCGTTCTGCGCAGTTGAGTATACTGCAGACCATTGCACTTTAAATTTATCATCAAAAAATTTATGATCGCCGTGTAAGGTACTGTTGTAAACCTTTTGGGTTATTAAACGGCTGCGGGTATTGTAAACCAGTTCGGCGTTGCCATTAGTAGGGTCATAAACGCCATTGTAGGTGGTTGATATCGCATCGCGCAGTTCCTGGGTACGCAGGTTAACATACACATTGTAAAGGCTTATCTTGTTGTTTTTGTCAAAAGCGTAGTCAACTTTACCGTGTAAGCCTGTACGCTGTTGTTGCACTGAGTATAAACGTTCGCTTTTGTTGGTAATAACACTGTACTCATCTGTACCAGCAACTGACGGCGTGTAAATAGTGCTGTTGTTACCACGATAAGTATTTTGATAGCTACCGGCTAAAATTACGCCAAGCTTGTTATCAAAAAAGCGCTGACCTAATGATAAGCTACCTACTACGTTTGGTGCAGGATGTTTGGTTTTATAATCAAACACACCTTTTGAAAAGTCTGACTGCGTAGCGTTGTAATCACGGCCGTTGATCTCATAAGGCGATTTATGCTGAATGCCTGATGCATCAAAGCTTGTAAACTTACGATCAATAAATAATTGATTGTAACCTGTAGCAATGTTAGCGTTTATCTGAAACTGCTCAGGAGCATTCTTCATTACCATATTGGTAACACCACCAATAGCATCACCTTCAAGGTTTGGCGTTAGTGATTTTTGTACTTCTAATCGGTCTAAAAGGTCAGAGGGGAAAAGGTCGAGCGGTACGTAGCGGTATTTGTTATCAGGGCTTGGAATTTTAACGCCATTAACCAAAGTGTAGCTATAGCGTTTATCCATACCGCGGATAATAGCATACTGGCCATCACCATTGCTGTTACGCTCTATAGAAACACCTGATACGCGTTGCATAACGTTAGCCACAGTCAGATCGGGTGATACTTCAATGGCTTTGCCCGATACGATGTTCATGATCTGGCTGGCCCTTTGCTCAATGCGGCGTGCATCGCGTTCGTTTGAGCCGCCGGTGGTAGCGCGTACAACAACCTCGTTAAGATCAGTTGATGCGCTTTCCATGTAAAACTTAAAACGGTCGTTATCTTCTTTTAAAACCGTAATATTCTGCCTGATGGTTTTGTAAGTAAGATAACTGATGCGGATAGCAACCTGGCCGGGCGTAACGTCTTTTATTTCAAAAGAACCATCGAGGCCGGTGGTAGTTGCTTTGCCGGTATTCTCTAAAACAACGGTGGCGCCTACCAGCACCTCGCCCGATTGTTTATCATAAACACGGCCTTTAATTTTTGCTGCACTGGCTATTGTAGCACAAAACAGCAGTGGTAATAAGATCTGTAAAAGTTTGTTCATTGCTAAGTGGGTTTCGTCAATAGTTTAAAATGACGATGCAAAGGTGTGTATACGCCCGGTTACAAGTCAAATTTTGGGCGTTACCAAAAGGCAACAGCGTTACAACATGCGTATACCAAAAAGCAACTTGTTTATTTATATAATTGAAAATCAATTATTTATGATGTTTAAAAAACGCCATTATGGTTTTATTATCGTTACATTAACAAAATGTTAAGTGGATTTATAACAGCTTAAAGTTAGTTTTGAGGGATATGGTTGTAACGGTTAGGCCTCACTTAAATCCTCTCCAAAGGAGAGGACTTTACTTCCATGAGGAGCGGATTAAAGCCCTTCTCCTTTGAATAAGGGTTGGGATGAGGCTTTACAATGTTTGTATAAACGCGGGTAAGGCCTCACCTAAATCCTCTCCAAAGGAGAGGACTTTACTTGATTACGTTATGTTTAAAGCCCTTCTACTTTGGAGAAGGGTTGGGATGAGGCTTTACAAAGTTTGTATAAATGCTGACAAATTATCTCCCTGCGGGATATTCAGCTTTTTACGCAGGCGATAGCGCGATACACGTAGGCTATCTGTAGAGATACCCAGCAACGTGGCAATATCTGCCGAGTCGAGGTTCATTTTAATGAGGGCGATCAGGCGCATATCTGCAGAGGTTAATTCCTGGCTAAACGCACGCAAGCTGTCAAAAAACTGCTGGTGCACCTGCTCAAATGCTACGGTAAACTCGCGCCAGTGCTGTTCGTGATTAAAGTTCTCATTTATCTCCGCTATCAGTTGCTGCATTTGCTTTTTCTGGTCGCGGCGGTCATCTTTTACCATGTTCTGCAGATTACTGCGCATCTGCTCTAAAAACTGGTTGTTTTTGATAAGGTTGAGGGTATGGTTTGATAGCTCGCGGCTTTTTACTTCCAGTTGTTGCTTCAAGTTTTCCTCTTCTAACTGCTGGTTTTTCAGTTCCAGTTGTACTACCTCGTGTTCTGCAGCTTTTTGCCGGGCAAGAGCCTGCTGGTCGCGCAATTTGAGGCGCTGTCGGCTGAATACAACAATGCTTAACATGATTAACAGCACCACTACTATAGCCACGGCCACTCCGGTAATACGGTTTACCTTGCGGATATTATTGAGGCGCACTATCTCGTCGCTTTTTTTGTTAATATCGTAAAGCACCTGCAAGAAAGTAGTTTGCTTTGCGCCATCCAAAGAGTATACATCGAGCGAATACCTGCGACTCATCTCCGAGTAATGATAAGCGCTATCCATCTGCCCCATCAGCTCATACGTTTTACCCAGGTCTTTGGTGCACGATGCCAACTGGTAAACGTTCCCCATCTGGGTAGCCAATTGTAACGCATGGCGGGTTTGCACAAGGCTTTCTTTATACTTCCCGGTTTTGCGTAAAATATCACCCAGGTTATTGATC
>JAESTD010000150.1 GCA_016763755.1 Mucilaginibacter sp. | reverse complement strand
TTCTTTACCAACGGTTATGATGACCTGGCCGTTAAAAACGTAGTTACCGGTAAAGACGGTTACACATTCACTGTAGCCAACGTAGGCGGTTTCGCCATTCCGTTTGATGTGGTGGTAGAATACGCTGACGGCACCAAGAATACCATCCACCAAACACCTGTCGTTTGGGAAAAAAACCAAAAAGAGACGCTGGTTACCTTCAAAAATGAACGTGGCAAAAGCCTAAAATCCATTACGCTGGATAACGGTATCTTTATGGATGCCACCCCGGCTGATAACGTTTGGATGCCGAAAAAATAAGTTAAATAAAGCCCTCGAATGAGGGCTTTATTGTTTTTGGTGAGATTTATAATGTCATTGCGAACGTAGCGTGGCAATCTCATAGGACAAGGATAATAATTCTGCTTATGAGATTGCTACGTCGCTATCGCTCCTCGCAATGACATGTTATTATTTAGCGTGTCATTTCGAACGATAGTGAGAAATCCTGCTATTCCTGCCAGGTGGAACTTACAGTATAACAAGATTTCTCCTCGTACCTCGTTCGAAATGACATTAAGAGTTGTTTAAAAATTATTCTCACTTTTACGGTGATATATCCCTCATTAACCACACATTCAATAAAAGCAAGGGTATGACAAGCAAAGCAGATCGCGAGGCGGTATTAACGGAGCTTTACAAAAGCATGTTCCCGGTGGTGGCTAAATATGTGGCCAAAATGGGCGGCTCTTTTGATGATGCAAAGGATGTTTTTCATGATGCACTGGTTATTTATTATGAAAAAGTGGTAGCAGGTGGTCTGTCGGTTGCAAACGATAAGGCGTATATAACCGGCATTGCTAAACATCTGTGGTATAAAAAATTCAATCAGGCCATTGGTACAAAATCAATGGATGATATGAACTTCGATATTGCAGATGAACCTGCTGAGCATCCATCAAGTAACAAAATCTTACACCACCTGCAAACGGCGGGCAAACGCTGTATGGATCTGCTAAGTGCCTTTTACTACGATAAGCTATCGATGAAAGAGGCTGCCGGGAAATTTGGCTATGCAGGCGAACGCTCAGTTACCGTGCAGAAGTACAAATGCCTTGAGAAAGTAAGGGAAACAGTAAAAGAACAATCACTGGAATATGCGGACTTCATTGAATAACATCAAACTGACAGACGACCATGTGAATGGCCTGCTACCTACCGGTGATGCGCTGGTGTTTGAGGCACGTCTTATCCTTAATCCCGCCTTACAGGATGAAGTTATTTTGCATAAGCAAACTCTTGCACTGGTGCAGCAATACGGCCGCGATATGCTTAGAAAAGATATTGAGAGCATCCATACCCAATTATTTAGCCAGCCGCAGCACCGCAGCTTTAAAGACAGCATCCTGCGCTTTTTTAAACATTAACCCTGAAAAAATTTTAATGATGAACACTAATGAGTTCCGCAAGTACGCGGTGAGGCATCGCCATGTCCAAAGTTTACACGTTGACAGGTTTATCGCGCGGGTGAATAACGCCAACATTACGGCATCCCTCACCCCTGCCATTATGGAAGAGCGCCAGATGAACATCACCCAAATGGATGTCTTCTCGCGCCTGATGATGGATCGTATTATTTTCTTGGGTACCGCTATTGACGACCAGGTAGCTAATATTATCCAGGCACAATTACTCTTTCTGCAATCAGCCGATACGAAGCGCGACATACAGATCTACATCAACTCACCCGGCGGTTCGGTGTATGCAGGTTTCGGGATCTATGATACCATGCAATTCATCAACCCTGATGTAGCTACAATTTGTACGGGTATGGCAGCGTCGATGGCCGCAGTGATACTATGTGCCGGCGCGGCGGGCAAACGCGCGGCCTTGCCCCATTCAAGGGTAATGCTGCACCAACCATCAGGCGGTGCGCAGGGCACGGCATCTGATGTGGAGATAGCCGCCAGGCAAATTGCTATTATCAAACAACAACTCTATGAAACTATTGCCAAACACAGCGGCCAGACCTATGAGCGTGTACACCAGGTATCAGACCGCGACCACTGGATGATAGGCGCCGAAGCCAAAGAGTTTGGGATTGTTGATGAGGTGTTGGGGAGAGAAGAAGCGTAAGCCCGTAAGAATCAATGTCATTTCGAGCGAGCAGAAGAGCGGGATTGTGCGTATGCGCGACGAGAAATCTTGTTAGATAATACAGGCGATAAGCTTGGCATCAATAACAGGATTTCTCCTCGCTGTCGCTCGTTCGAAATGACATCATGATTGAGGGAAGGTAAGCGTGTAGGATGTTGAAATAAGTTCGGCATGACGAGCATGGGTTGAACGCAGTTAGATTCTTCGCTACGCTCAGAATGACAAGGGCGGATTTCAAAAATTATCCCTTAATTTGGATAACCGCATTTGCACCACCATGAAGAAACTACTAACTGCTATCCTATTATTAGCTACAACCGCATTCCATTCATCTGCCCAAACAAAAACGGACTTGTCTGCACTGCAGCAACGTTTTGTTGACCTTAAGTTTGGGATGTTCATCCACTTTAACATGCCTACCTATTGGGATGCCGACTGGCCTGATCCGGAAGCTTCTCCATCGTTATTCAACCCCAAAAAGCTAAATGCCGACCAATGGGCAAAAGCCGCCAAAAGCGCCAACATGACCTACGGTTGTTTAACCACCAAACACCACAGCGGCTTCTGTATCTGGGATACTAAAACGACAGATTACAACGTAATGAATAGCCCGCTAAAGCGGGATGTGGTGAAGGAATATGTGGATGCTTTCCGAAAGAATGGTTTAAAGGTGATGCTGTATTATTCTATCCTTGATACACACCACCGCTTGCGTCCAAATTCTATCACCCCAAAACATTTTGAGATGGTAAAAGCGCAACTAACCGAGTTGCTGACTAAATACGGTAAGATAGAGGCATTAATAATCGATGGTTGGGACGCACCATGGAGCCGTATCAGTTATGACGATATACCGTTTGAGGATGTGTACCGCCTGGTAAAATCTATCCAGCCGGATTGTGTGCTGATGGATTTGAACGGTGCTAAATACCCCTCCGAAGGTCTGTTCTACAGCGATATAAAAACCTACGAAATGGGTGCCGGTCAGCGTTTAGATAAGGGCAACAATATTATGCCGTCACTGGCATGCTTGCCGTTACAATCAAGCTGGTTCTGGAAAACCAATTTCCCTACCACGGCTGTAAAAGAACCTGCCAAAATGGTAACTGAATTAACCACACTCAATAATGCCGGCTGTAACTATATCCTTAACGTAGCACCAAACCGTGATGGATTGTTTGATGATAACGCCATTGCCACGTTAAAAGAAATTGGTAAACAATGGAAAGGAAATGCTACCGGAGCTCCTAAACTGGCCCCAACAGGCGAGCCTATCATTTCTACCAACCTGGCCAAACACAAGCCAAGCAACAGCAGCTGGAGCGAAGACATGAACATTATGGATTTTGCCAACGATGATGATTTCACCACCTCATGGACATCCAGCAACACCGTTAAAACACCATGGTGGGAAGTTGATCTGGGTCGCGATACCGAGTTTAATACGATTGCCCTCACCGAACCAAAAAGCAACATCAGCAATTATCATATCGAGTACCTGCAAAACGGCACCTGGAAACATTTGCTGACCGGTGATATTGCCAAACGCGTAAAGGTGCATCGCTTTAACACCGTATGGGGTAACAAGGTGCGCGTAACTATCGATAAAGCTGAAAGCCAGGTTAATATTGCTGAATTTGGCATTTATAATGAAAAGAAATAGTTAGCATAACCTATCTATATTGTAAAGCATCCGGAAATTTTATCCGGATGCTTTTGTTTTTTTAACCAAAAGTTACCCCAGCGTAACATTTGCGCTTTAATTACCAAGTACTAAAAC
>JAESTD010000149.1 GCA_016763755.1 Mucilaginibacter sp. | reverse complement strand
ACGTTGGTTGGGATATATGCTGATACGTCACCTGCTTGTGTTTCAATGATAGGTAATGCAGTTAATGAACCACCACCTTTAACAATGCCTCTGATAGACTCCGGCAAGTCGTTCATTTGCTGAGCGATGTTGTCGTTTGAATTGATCTTAGCGGCACGCTCTAATAAGCGGCTGTGAAGGTAGAATACGTCACCAGGGTAAGCCTCACGGCCCGGTGGGCGACGTAGCAACAATGATACCTCGCGGTAAGCAACTGCCTGTTTAGAAAGGTCATCATAGATGATCAAAGCAGGGCGGCCGGTATCGCGGAAGTACTCGCCGATAGCTGCACCCGCAAACGGAGCAAAGAACTGCATGGTAGCAGAGTCTGAAGCGTTTGCAGCAACCACGATAGAGTAAGGCATTGCACCGTTCTCTTCTAATGTACGCACGATGTTAGCTACAGTAGAAGCTTTCTGACCGCAGGCAACATATATACAGATCACAGGTTTACCTGCATCATAAAATTCTTTTTGGTTGATGATGGTATCTATACACACCGCAGTTTTACCTGTTTGGCGGTCACCGATAACCAACTCGCGCTGGCCACGGCCGATTGGGATCATCGCATCGATAGCTTTGATACCGGTTTGTAAAGGCTCGGTAACGGGCTGGCGGTAGATAACGCCCGGTGCTTTACGCTCCAATGGCATCTCGTAAGTTTGACCGGCAATTGGGCCTTTACCATCAATCGGGTTACCTAAAGTATCAACAACACGGCCAAGCATGCCTTCGCCTACGTTGATTAATGCAATGCGGTTTGTGCGTTTAACGGTGTCACCTTCTTTAATATCGTCTGATTTACCTAACAATACCACACCCACATTATCTTCTTCAAGGTTAAGTACGATACCTTGTAAACTGTTGCCAAACTCAACCAGCTCACCTGATTGAACTTTGCTTAAACCGTAAACACGTGCAATACCGTCACCCACCTGGAGTACAGTACCCACTTCTTCTAATTCAGATTCTGACTTAAAGCCCGATAATTGCTGACGCAAAATCGCTGATACTTCGTCCGGTCTTACCTCTACCATTTTTTAAAATTTATTTAGAGTTTATTTTTCTGTTATTAAACTGCCTTAGCGGCAAAATCTTTTCTTAATTTATTCAGGGCGTTTTGTACGCTGGTATCCAGTTGCCTGTCTCCAACGGTTAATACAAAACCACCTATTAAAGCTGCATCAACCTTAGCGTTTAGTTGTATAGTACCGCCAATTGCTTTCTGCAGCTCATCAGTAATAACCTGTTTGTTAGCAGCAGACAGCGGTGTTGCAGATACTACAGTTGCTTTAGTAATGTGCTTAGCTACGTTGTATAGGTTAATGTATTCTTTAGCTGTTGCATAAAGTACTTCGCCGCGACCTTTGTTCACCATCAGTTTAAAAAAGCTGATGGTAACATTGTTTACTTTACCCCCAAATATGGCATCAAGGATCTGTATTTTTTTAAGTTGCGGAACAATCGGGTTGCTCAGCACTGCTTTAAGCTCAGATGATGCTTTAAGTGTTTGAAGAAAAGTATCCATATCGGCTTTTAACGCATCGACAATATTTTGTTCCTGCGCAAGCTCGATAAGCGATTTGGCGTACCTGATTCCTATGGTTACTTCTGACATTTCTTTTCTTGAGATGTGAGATCTGAGATATGAGATCTGAGATTTTGGAAAACCATCCGGTCTCACATCTCACATCTAATATCTCCTATCTAAATTATAACTTCACTTCTTTTAACAGCTGTGCTACCAGTTCGTCTTGTTTTTGCTGATCTTTTAACTGGTTCTGTAATATCTTTTCAGCAACCTGGATAGATAGTGTTGCAACCTGGTTTTTAACATCAGCCATAGCAATAGCTTTCTGGTTGTTTATTTCAACACGAGCAAGCTCAATCTGGCGTGCACCTTCTTTGTGGGCAGCTTCTTTAGCATCAGCAATGATCTGCTCTTTAATTTTTTTAGCTTCAGAAAGGATCAGGTCGCGCTCGGCACGGGCTTGTTTCAACAACACCTCGTTCTCGTTGGTAAGGCGGCTCATCTCTTCTTTAGCTGCTTCTGCCTTAAGCAAAGCATCTTCAATAAAGCGCTCACGATCGTCAATAGCGCCCATGATAGGTTTCCATGCAAATTTTGCAAGTAAAAACAACAACAGCAAAAATGCCAGCGTGGTCCACGCAACTAAGCCCCAATCCGGTGTAACTAATTCCATTTTATTATTAAACTTTATTTAAAAAGTGATTTTGTTATCAGCTTAAAAACCATGTGCGCAACCAATCGTTGCGCGCATAGCTCTTAATGTTTTAAAGGGGTAATTATTTGTTACCCAACAAAGCTACGATTACACCGAATAGTGCAACACCTTCTACAAGTGCAGCAGCGATGATCATTGCAGTTTGAATTTTACCTGCAGCTTCTGGCTGACGGCTGATACCTTCCATGGCTTTACCACCAATTTGACCGATACCAATACCTGCACCGATAACTGCTAAACCTGCACCTAACGCAGCAATACTTCCAAACATGTTTTTAAAATTAAAGTGTATATAGTATATAATGAATTACAATTTATTAGTGGTGATGTTCCTCAACAGCGCTGCCTATAAATAAGGCAGTTAGCATAGTGAAGATAAATGCCTGCAAGAATGCCACCAACAATTCAAGCACATCTATAAACAATGTAAATGCTATAGATACCGGCGCAATAGCCAATGTTTTAAATATGAATATCAATGATATCAAAGCGATAACAATTACGTGGCCTGCCATAATGTTGGCAAATAAACGCACCATTAATGCGAAAGGCTTTGAAATAATACCGGCAAGCTCTACTATCCACATAATTGGATATAACCAAAACGGTACATCAGGCGCAAAAATATGTTTCCAGTAATACTTGTTACCGTTAACATTAACCACAATCAATACAACTACCGCCAGTACAAATGTTACTGCTATATTACCGGTAAGGTTTGAACCACCCGGAAAGAATGGCACCATACCAATAAGGTTATTGATAAGGATAAAGAAGAACATGGTTAATAATAACGGCATAAAGCGCGCATATTTATAACCAATATTAGGCATGGCAACATCATCACGAATGAAAAGGATATCCGGTTCAATTACCGATTGGAAGCCTTTTGGCGCTTTGCCCGTACGTTTTTTGTATGATGAAGCCACACTCAGGAATATAACCAGCAACATCAATACCGACATCCATAATGATATCACGTTGCGGGTTATCGAAAAATCGTAAACCGATGCGGTTTGGTCTATTTGCTTATCCTCGCCGGTCACAGCTTTAACTTTATCTTTTACCAAAGCGTATTTGTAATATTTACCCTGGTAAGCAGCATGCCCGTGTTCAAATACTGATGATGAAAAAGTTTCCAATCCTTTATCAGTGTAAAGAATAACAGGAAGGGCAAAAGCCACATGACCACCTATATGAAAATAGTGCGAATCGCCAATGTGCTCAAGAATGGTTTCGCTTGGATCAAACTCCGCTTTTTCGTGTCCGGCTTCGGCAGCAGCTTCATGCGCTTCTTCGTGTTGTATAGCAAAAGTTTTACAAGTGCAAAAAGTCAAAAAAACGCCTAAAATAACGCTTAGAGCTATTTTTTTTGAATTCAAAATGTGGCTTAAATACATTGAATGAGTGTTTTTTACTTTCAATTTTGGTTGCGCAAGTTACGCAACAAAAAGTAAACTTCAAAGGCTGTATTTAGAAAATATATATAAGCAAAATTGAGGGCAAACACGGTGGTATCAATGTGTATTTTCAACACAAAAACCAAGGCAAAAGCCAGGCATCCGAGCATCTTAAAAACAGTCATTGCCAAAAAAATCTGCGCATACATTGCAGGATTGCGGTATTGCGCCAAAGTCACTCCCAAAATGGCTATTAAAGTAAAGAATGTTATGAAGCCGAAAATTACCCAAAATTTGGGCACAAGATAATCCGAATGACCTGTATTACTGAGCCATACAGGCCCTGCTGCAAGCAGTATCGTAAACAAAAAAAAAGTAAAAAATATTTTGAGTGGTTTCAATTCTTTACTGATCTGATAACAATGTACAATGAAGCGAATACGCCAACTAATGCCAGCACTGCCGTAACCCATTTAGTTTCGTGCCCGGCACTTTCATCAATTTTGTAACCGGCAAAGGTAAATAAACCTATCACCACTATCATCTGGAAAGCCAGACCTGTGTATTTAGCGTAGGCGTTAACAGGGTTATTGCCACTACTGTT
>JAESTD010000148.1 GCA_016763755.1 Mucilaginibacter sp. | reverse complement strand
CATCGCGTACATCCACAAAGCAAGAGTTCACTTTAGGGCAGGCTGCAGTTTTACCGCTCAGCATATTTTTGATGATATAAATAGAGTGCGAATAATCCTCACCCAAAACCGGCCCCATTACGCCCACAGGGTTAACGGCAGATAGTTCAAGCCCCTTGCCTTCTTTCTCAATAAACTCCCATGCCGCACGTTCGGCCAACGTTTTTGATTTTTGGTAAGCCGGCGCATCGCCTTTGGTATCCGTCCAGGTGGTTTCATCAAAAGGCTCTTTTTGGTTGGGGTGCCCGTAAACAATAGCGCCAATGGCCGACGTTAAAACCACACGTTTAACACCCGCATCCCTTGCGGCACGCAGTACGCGCAATACACCCTCGCGGGCAGGTATGATTATTTCATCTTCATGTTTAAACTTCAGTTTAGGGGTAGGCGATGCCACATGCATAACGTAAGTACAATCTTTTACGGCTTCGGCCCAGTTGGTGTCTGATGACAGATCGGCCTGTATAAAACTGATGCGGTCGCCGGCATCCACGCCACCCTCAAGCAGCATATTGCGTACCTGTGTTTCGCGGTCGGGGTTGCGCAGGGTAGCCCTTACTTTGTAGCCGGCGTTTAGTAACTGTATGGTGCAATGTACCGCTATGAAACCGGCACCACCGGTTACCAGTACGGTTTGTTGGTTGTTTTTATCTATGCTCATTTGTTAAATGTTTTGATGAAACAAAGGTCGGCACATTACGGGCGGGCAGTTTTGTTTAAAAGACGTATCTGCTTTGTTTAAAAGTCGGGATAGATAAAAAGATGAAATTTGTTTTGGGGGATAACTGTCTTTTAAACATCTTACATATATAAACCTGTATAATGAGAACCCGCACTACCTTAAAACTTGCCACGGCTTTGCTGCTGGCCTCTGCATCGTGCGTTAATGCACAGCAAAAAGCGCTTACATCATACGTAAATACCTTCATCGGCACAGCACCTATGAACGATCCCAAGATATTAGGCTACGAGTTACCTAAAGACTGGCGATCATGGGCGGGCCTAACCTTCCCAGGCAGTTCGTTACCCAATGCTATGGTGCAGTTGAGCCCGATAACGCAATATGGTTCCGGCGCAGGCTATCAGTATGAGGATGATACCATTATAGGCTTTACCCATACTAACAAAGGCCACTGGAATTTATGTAACGTACCACTGATGCCGGTTACCGGCAAGGGCAATAAATTTGCATCGCACTTTAGTCACCAAAAGGAGAGTGCCGCGCCGGGTTTTTACCAGGTATACCTGGATGATTATAAAGTGAAAGTGAGCCTTACCTCAACGCTCCGCACGGGTTTCCACCGGTATGAGTTTGATGATACTAAAGATCGTAGCGTGTTTTTTGACCTGGCACACGCTAACAACCGCGTAAAGGACTGGAAAATTGAACAGGTTGGCAATGCCTTGCAGGGCTATCAGAATGTAGGTGAAACTATTTACTTCTATGCTGTGATAAACACAAAGGTAGATAGCCTTGAAAAGCACAACGAAGGCCAGCGAGATGGCTACGCCTTAGCACACATCAGTAACGGAAGTAAAGGACCGGTTGAGGTTAAGATAGGCCTATCATTTACCAGTGTGGCTAACGCAAAGCTGAATTTGGAGCAGGAGTTAGGCAATAAAACATTTGAGCAGGTACGTACTGATGCTGGCAATATTTGGGAAAACACATTATCTAAAATACAGGTTAAAGGTGGCGAGGAAAAGGATAAACGAATGTTCTATTCATCACTTTACCGCTCCTTATTGTGGCCTTGTTTAAGAAGTGATGTTAACGGCGAATATACCGATGTGAAAGGCCAGGTAATTAAAGGCGATTTTCGTTACTATACCGAGCCATCTCTTTGGGACACCTATCGTAATAAAGATGTTTTATTGGGATTGATGTTTCCAAAGGTGACCACCGATGTGATCAAATCGCTTGAAGATCACGGTGATAAAACTGGCTTTATCCCGACTTTTTTTCATGGCGACCATGCGGCATCGTCAATAGCGGGGGCTTACCTGCGTGGTATTACAGATTTTAACATAAAAGATGTTTACGCTTTGCTGTTGCGCAATGCAAACCTGGAAGGCGGTACCCGCCCGTTTATCAGCGAATATATCAAGAATGGTTACATCGCCGAGCCGGAGCAGCCAAACCCCAATGTAGAAACCAAGGGAAAAGCATCGGTGTCAAAAACTTTAGAGTACTCTTATGACGATTATTCGGTTGCGCAGTTATCTAAAGCCCTGGGTGATACCGCTAATTATCGCATCCTGATGGCGCGTTCAAAGAACTACAAGAACGTGTTTGATAAATCGACCAATTTTATGCGCGGGAGACAGCCGAACGGTGAGTGGATCAAAAACTTTAATCCGCAATACCCTTATTACGAATATATGTTCCGCGAAGCGAATGCCTGGCAGGTATCGTTCTTTGCCCCGCATGATATGCCGGGATTGATCGAGCTGTATGGCGGCAAAAAGAAATTTGAAGCCAAACTGGATTCATTGTTCACTGTGCCATGGAACCCCGAATACAAAGCCCGCAATGTTGAGACCATGGTAGGCCAATACTGCCAGGGCAATCAGCCTGATCACGAAGCACCGTTTGCTTATTACTTTGTAGGCAAGCCAGAGAAATCCCAAAAAATGCTGGACCATATTTTGAAAAACCTCTACGGTATCGGCAAAGAAGGTTTGGAACTAAGTGGTATGGATGATGCAGGCGAAATGTCGTCATGGTATGTGCTTACTTCATTGGGGCTGTACACCTTCTCAGCCACCGATCCTGAGTACCTGGTAACCGTTCCGCTGTTTGATGAAGTAAAATGGACTACCAGCAACGGCAAAGTTTTAACCATCAAAAAGCCGGGCAAAGGCCGAGCACTAAAAGATATAAAGGTGAATGGTAAGTCAATCAAAGGTTATTTCGTATCGCATGATCTGTTTAAGACAGGTGGTACCGTTGAGGTGGTGACGAGGTAGGAGAAAGCTGCCTAATAAGGTAATGAGCCTTGGGAATGTGCGATTCCATTCTGCGGGATGATGTAGGGAGGGGGTTTATCAAAGCGGTAAAACCCCTCCCTGCCTTTACGCATTCCTCGCCGCACCCCTCCCAAGGGAGGGAATTAAAATATTTAATCCGAAGCTACTCAACATTGTATCGTTTATTAAGATAAACCCAATTCACAGCGCTTATATTTGTACGTGCCTGCTCCACGAAAAAGAACATCCGCCCCTAAAACCACGCCTGTTAAGCGTAAACCTGCAGTACGTAAAAAAAAGAAGAGCCAAAGCAAGTACTCTTTCCTTAAATGGTACATCACGGTGCTTGCTTTGGCCATTTTATTTTCGCCGTTTTATTATGGATATGTGTTTAAAATGTTCTCATCAACCTGGCGATGGTTTGAGGATATTGGCACACCGGCATCAGGTCGCATTTACAAAAGCTTCGGCATTGCCATCCCCGAAGGATACAGCATACATGGTATTGATGTTTCTTATGCGCAAGGCAAAATAGACTGGCAAAAAGTAGTTGCGATGAAAGAGGATAGCGTTAACGTACGCTTTGCGTTCATAAAAGCTACCGAAGGTTTGTTGACTGTCGATCCTTATTTTAAACGTAATTGGCGCGAGGCTGCCAAAGTAGGTGTCCGTTGCGGGGCATACCATTTTTTCAGGCCTAAAAAGAATGGTTTATGGCAAGCGCGTTTCTTTTTGCAGAATGTGCAGGTAGAGAACGGCGACTTGCCGCCGGTGGTAGATATTGAAAGGCTGGACGGAAAATCGCCCGAGGCCATGCGCAAGGAGCTAAAAGACTATGTGCTTTTTATCGAATCTAAAACCGGCGTAAAGCCTATTATTTACACTGGTATCAGTTTTTATAACGATTATCTGCGCGGTTTTTTTGACGGGTACCCGCTTTGGATAGCGCATTATAATCAGCCAAAACTAAAGGTGAGCTCAAGCGACAACTGGCGTTTCTGGCAACACTCAGAGACGGGGCATATCAACGGCATAGGCCACACAGTCGATTTTGATGTGTTCAAGGGCGACAGTTTATCGCTGCAGAAAATGCTGGTGGTGAAGGATGGTGATTAAGCCGTAAACCTTTAAACCGCCATTTTTTCTTTCGGGAAATTCATTTTTGCAAGTTTGCCAACGATCTCGTTGCGGCTTTTGCCCTCAAGGTTCATCAAGAACTCTATCGGCCCGCCTTCAGCGCCGCAGCCAAAGCATTTAAAAACGTTACTTGCAGGGATCACCATTAACGAGGTGGTTTCATCTTTGTGGAAAGGGCAACGGCCTTTTAAAGCCTTGCGACTTTGCTGTAAAAGCACGTGTTTAGAGACAATTTCTACCAGGTTCAGCTTATCAGTCATCATTAAAAATTGATGCTCAAACATACTAAAGGCTGTTTTTACGTGCAATAGGTTTTTAAAAAATGTGATTTCTATGATGTTGCAACATCTATAGGGTAAGGCGTATCTCAAATAAATTTCGTGCAAAATTGCTGAGTGTTAGCTATCTTAGTATTTGCAGCACCGGGCGTATCACGCGCCTACCAATACCAAACCATTTTGAAGATAACATTTACCTATTTATTGATAGCAGGAGTATTTCTTGCTAACAATGTTTTTGCACAAAAAATAACCATCCCTGTCGAGACCGCACACAGCGCAGTGGTTTTGCAGGTAAGCGATAAGAAAGACCTTGTGCAATCCTACTTCGGTGAAAAGCTGAAAAACACCTCCGATTACGCTCAAATAACTACCGGGCGCACTACAGATTATACCGGATTGTACAGATCTGCCTATACGCCCTCAGGTTCAAGAAATTTACTGGAACCTGCCATCAGCATCCAACATGCGGATGGTAATCAGTCGTTAGATCTGCAATACGTGAGCCATAAGGTAGATAAGCCATCTGCAGATATAACTATTACATCCATCCAACTGGAAGATCCTGTTTACAAGGTGCAGGTAACGCTTTTCTATAAAGCCTATGCAAAGGATGATGTGATTGAACAATGGAGCGTGATCCGCCATCAGGAGAAAGGGGAGATCACACTGCAGAAATTTGCATCCGCAAATTTGAACATGCACGGTAAAACCTACTGGCTAAGGCAATATCACGGAGAATGGGCAAAGGAGATGCGCCCCGAAGAAACGCAGATAACCCACGGTATAAAAACGCTTGATAGCAAACTTGGCACCCGTGCCAATCTGCTGATGCCATCCATGTTCATGGTTTCGCTTAATAAACCTGCCACCGAGGATGAGGGCCAGGTGATGATGGCGGCACTGGAGTGGAGCGGCAATTTCAGAACCGATCTGGAGCTTGACCCTGAAGATAATCTGCGTATTATTTCTGGTATCAATAACTATGCATCAGCCTACAAACTAAAACCCAATGTTGATTTTACTACACCTGCATTTGTTTATACCTTCTCAAATAAAGGTAAGGGTATGGCCA
This sequence comes from Mucilaginibacter sp., assembly GCA_016763755.1. Classification (GTDB taxonomy): domain Bacteria; phylum Bacteroidota; class Bacteroidia; order Sphingobacteriales; family Sphingobacteriaceae; genus Mucilaginibacter. The sequence continues at coordinate 21,498 of JAESTD010000148.1, read as the reverse complement.
GTCGTAATTTGCATAACTGGGCACGCAATTATAAGCTGATGGATGGCAAAGGAGACCGCCTTACGTTACTCAACAATTGGGAATCGACCTATTTTGATTTTAACAAGCAGAAACTGTTTGAATTGCTGAAAGACACCAAAGCACTTGGCGTAGATATGTTTTTGCTGGATGATGGCTGGTTTGCCAATAAATATCCGCGTAACGACGACCACGCGGGCCTGGGCGACTGGCAGGAGAACCGAAAGAAATTACCAAACGGTATCGCATCCATTGCCCGTGAGGCGGATAGGGACGGCGTAAAATTCGGGATCTGGATTGAGCCGGAGATGGTCAACCCTAAAAGTGCGCTGTATAGCGAACATCCTGATTGGGTAATTAAACAACCTAAACGTGATGAGTACTATTTCAGGAACCAATTGGTATTGGATCTAAGCAACCCGGCCGTACAGGATTTTGTATTTAAAGTTGTCGATTCGCTGTTTATTAAAGACCCTAAAATGGCTTATATAAAATGGGACTGCAACGCGGTGATCTATAACGCTTACTCGGCGCACCTCAAGAAAGACCAATCCCAGTTTTATGTTGATTATGTTAGAGGGCTGTACAGCGTACTACAGCGCATCCGTAAAAAATACCCGACAGTGCCTATGATGTTATGCAGTGGCGGCGGCGGTCGTGTGGATTATGGCGCTTTGCAATATTTTACTGAGTTTTGGCCAAGCGATAACACTGATCCGCTCGAACGGATCTACATGCAGTGGGAATACTCTTATTTCTACCCGGCCATTACCAGTTCAAACCATGTTACAGATTGGGGCAAGCAACCATTAAAATACCGCATAGATGTAGCCATGATGGGCAAGCTTGGGTTTGATATTGTAGTAAGTAAACTAAGCACGCAGGATCTGCAATTTGCCAAAGATGCTGTGGTGAACTATAACGCCATCAAATCTATCATCTGGCACGGCGACCAATACCGCTTGAGTGACCCTCAAACTGACCCTGTTGCTTCCATAATGTATGTTGACACTAATAAAACCTCGGCTGTAATGTTCAATTACCTCGTGAGCAGCCGTTATGATGCCGGGCCAAGGGCTCGTACCATCATGAAGGGACTCGATCCGGTTAAGAAATACACCGTGAAAGAAATAAACCTATATCCCGGTACACAAACCACCCTAAAGGCAGATGGCACCTATAGCGGCGATTTCCTGATGAAAATTGGGATAGATCCGGTGATAGAATCTGGGCGGAGCAGCGTGATACTTAAGATAGACGAAGGGCGATAAATCCAGGGCTGATTATTTTGCTTTGGCGAGGCCTTTGATGTAATCGGCTATTTTATCGTTGCCATAGTCGGCCATGCCCTCATGGTGGAAAACCATTTTGCCGTTTTTGTCAAATATTGCGGTTGTAGGCAAGGTATTATTAAGGATCTGATCGGGCACATAGGAGTTTACCTGCACCAGCGGAAGACTGAAACCGTGTTTCTGCATAAACGGCACCGACTTGTTAAAGTCATGGTCGGCATCGATCATCAGGAAAACAATATTGGTATCGGCTTTAAGTTGTTGTTGTAGTTCGTTTATAGATGGCATCTCGGCTATACAGGGTGGGCACCAGGTGGCCCAAAAATTCATAAATACAACTTTGCCTTTAAGGTTTTGTAGCTCGGCTTTGCGGCCATCAGGGTATTCCAGTGTTAACGATGGCAACGCTACATTAGTTTGGGTTTTGACAACATCGGGGCGAAATAAACCTATCTTCATCAGCCCTTGTATCAATGTTATCTTAACCGCAGGCACAAACAGGATAATAAGCAATGCGGCTATAAAAAGCCCGTTGTAAATATACGACAGCCGTTTTTTCTTGTCCATCAACCTCTGTAATTTTGTGCAAACTTAACAAAAAGCTCAGCCAAAGCAGGCAGTTGTCCATGGGGCTGTATAAAATAAAAAGGCCGCTCAATTGTAAGCCCCTTTATATCGATGATGTGCAGCGAGCTCGTTTTAAGTTCATTGATAATAGATTGCACCGACAAAAATGGCAAAGCAATCGCTATGCAGCAAGTAAGTTTTGATACTTTCCGTACTACCTAATTGTATTTCTGTTTGCAGGTCAGAAAGTTCAATACCCAGTGGTTTCATAGCATGCGCTACTACTTCAAGTGTACCTGAGCCCGGTTCACGGAGAACAAAGGGGAGTGCCTTCAGTTCATCGGGTTTAATAGTTTGCTTTTTAACCAGGGGGTTGGCAGCGTTACAAACCAGGACCAGTTCATCATCAACAAAAACCGAATATTTTAATTGTGCGTTGCGGTGTACTCCTTCAACAATACCCAGTTCAATATCTTTATTTAGCAAAGCCTGTTCGGTTTGTTCCGTATTGCCGGATACAAGGGTTATTCGTACATCCTTAAACTTTTGATGAAAAGCCGCCAGCACTTGCGGAATAACATACTGTGCAACCGTATTGCTGCCACCTATACGCAGATTACCTGCGTGTTGTTTGCTCAATAGGTTGATATCAAAATCAAGTTCGTTATACAGCGAACTTACCTGCTGTGCATACGTAAATAACAGTTCGCCGGCGGATGTAAGCGCTATCTTTTTATTGCCGCTCCGCTCAAAAAGTGAGGTTTTAAAATGCGTTTCCAGCTCACGGATATGCTTGGTAACGGCAGGCTGACTGATATACAACTCTGCCGATGCTTTGGTAAAACTGAGCCTTCGGGCCACGGTATAAAAAACCTGTAAGCGGAAATCTAACATTTGTGATTACTTAGTTATAAAGCCATATTTTTTGTAGATGGCTTTGGCGGTGTCACTTATTAAAAAGTCCATAAAATCTTTGGCAGCCTGTGCATGCGGGGCATCCTTTAACTGACCGGCCACATAGGTGGCATCTATATTCTCGCTATCAGGGATGGTGACAACATCAATAGGGTGGTTGATCATCTTCTGATAATATGCCTCGCTGTACCACACAGGGCCAGCATCGCTTTGGTTATACATTACCCGCATAGGCGTTTGGCGGTGATGAATTTGGGTGAGGTAAGTAGTTTTATTCTTTATTTTCTTCTCCATGATGGTTTGCTTTAGTGCCTCGCCACCGGCTTTAACATAGGCGGCCTCTATTCGCTTGCCAATGCCTTCCCATTCGGGGTTTGGCATGGCAACCCGCACACCGGCACGGCCCAAATCTTTTAAACCCCTTATTTTCTTTGGATTGCCTTTATGTACAATTATTGCCAGTTTGTTATAGGCATAAGGTTCGGTGCGGCTAAAGTACTCGGGTATTTGGTCGGTGCGGCTTTTGCCCGCGGTATATACATCGGGCTTGTGGGTGATGCGCAGGTTACCTATGGTGATTGATCCGCCCGCTATTTGTTTAGCTAATATACCCGGCGGCAAGGTTTCGGCAAATACGCGCTGGTATTGCGGATATCGCTTTTTAAAGCCAGCTATCAGGTCGTCCACACACATAAACTGGTTGCCTGCAAAGAAGATAACCAATTGCGGGTCTACAATATCGCCAAACAGGTCTGGGATATTATCTACGCCCGGCACGGTGAACATAACGGCACTTTTTGGCGGGGTGTTCCAGGGCGCATCAAACTGATGGTCCTGGGCTTGGGCAGTAGCCATCCCTAACAAGGCTATAAAAAGCCCTGCTTTTAAAATATTCTTCATATCAGGTAGTGTTTAAATATTATGGATGCACCGTTGCCCAACCCTCGTACTGGCGTAGTATGATCTCACCATTGCCGCTGGGAACAAAAGAGATAAAAGGGAATAATTCGCTTTTATCTATGTTACGCTCGCGGATGGTATTACTGCACTGGGCAAGGGTTACACCTTTTGCCTGCAGGTCTTTCAATGCCTGTTCGTATTGGCCGTTTTTCATGAACACAGCAACGCCATCGCCGAAGGCCACCAATTCTAAATGCAGCTTGCCTTTAAGGCGGGCATCTTCCAAAGCATTGTTCATGTTGCGCAAGGTGCCTTTTATGCGTTTTTCATCATTAGTGTTCAGTATATAAAGCGCATCGTAATGTTTTTTCTTAGCAACGGCACCCGTAAATGCTGCCGGGTCTGTTTCTTGTGCCTGCGATGTTTTTGCGAAAGCCAGTAAGGCTAAAATTGCGATAATGAATGTGTGTTTTTTCATAGTGGGGATTAAGTTATAGTATTATAATCTGCCTTGTGCGGCCAGTATGGGTTTAAAGGGCCCGTATTTATGCTGTTCTTCACTAAACTTATCGTTATATGGGCCAAACGGGTGATCAACAGGCTTTTTATCAAGGTTAGCCCAATCATTAGCTTGCTCTTTATGCGGGCGTGGTTTCGATTCTATATAGGCGGCCACGTTCCATGCTTCTTCGTCGCTTAATTGCGGGCTTTTGTAGGTTACGCCAAAGGGCATATTATTTTTTACATAACCCGCCAGGTTGCTTATGCGGTGCATACCTGCGCCGTCGTTAAAACTGTTTTTACCCCAAACAGGCGGGTTTACGTAAGTTTTTTTATCAGCAGCTAACATACCTTCGCCGTTTTCGCCGTGGCATACCAGGCATTTGGCTACGTAAACCAATTTGCCTTTATCCGGGCTGGCTGCAGTATTCAAATAAGGGAGTCGTTCTGTTGCAGTGCCTTTTGGTTTTTGTCCCTTTTTAACACCATTGCCCACCCAGGTCATGTAAGCGAGTATCGCCTTCATCTCACGACTGTCTTCAACAGGGGCTTTGCCGTTAAGGCTGCGTTCAAAGCACTCGGTAATACGTTCTGATGCAGGTTCAACATGCCCGCTGCGATTACTTAGTTTGGGATAACTTGCTATAAACCCCGAATAATTATTGGCTAATAAACGGCCGCCGCCATCCAGGTGGCAGTTCTGGCAGTTCATGCCATTGCTTATGGCGGCCACGCTGCCTTTAGGGCCGAGGTATTTTGCCGTATGGCTGATAAGCTCGCGCCCGTAACGGATCTCGTCGCCCTCTTTCCCTGCAGGGATGGACGACAGGGCAGGGGCGTGCCAGTCTTTAGCAGCCGCCGCGGTGGTGGTTGAGTCACCTTTGGGTTGGGTGATCTTATCGGCTTTAAATACACCAATAGCCATTATCGCAATAAAAACGCTAACTAATATACAGGTATATATCAATGCTTTTGGCATGCCAAGTAAGGTTTGATGTAAGTCTTTCTCGTTGTTTGGATCTGACATTTCTTGCGGTTTGATAATTCAAAATTACTCACCAAAACGCACCGATTTTTATCAATAATTGTAATTATCAATAACTTAAAGTTATTGATAATCCATTTGAAATGTTACCAAAATTGAAAGATAGGAAATTTGCCCGGGATGGGGGAAGTAGCAGTGTAAAGAATAACAAAAAGAGCATTTGCGTTAGCCAGATACCCATTTATTTGTAATACAGTTTAATAGATCATGTATTTTTCATCAAATGTACCATCAGCATATAAGTCGATAAGGCCGTAGCCGGGGAACGTTTCCCGGCGGTTACCTTCCCACCAGGCGCCGCTTACGGCGCCATCGCATATATAGGTAACGTTGTTGTAAACCAGTTTCTCGCGCAGGTGAATGTGCCCGCTAAGACATAATTTTACGTTAGGGTGCTTATAAAACAACGAAATGATCTTTGAGGTATCGGTATGCATATCGCCGCCAAGCATTGTCCATTTGTTTACTACGTCGTCATCTATCAGGTTTGTAGCCGTAAGGATAGGTATATGCGACATAATAAGCACCGGTGTTTTCGTATCGGTTTGTTCCAATTCTCTTTTTAGCCAGGTAAACTGCTCGTCGCCCAGTTTACCAATGTACCAGGTGCCGTCAATATCCAAATGCACGCTATCCAGCAGAATAAATTTCCAGCCGTTTTGGGTAAAACTATAGTAGGGTTTGGTTAACTGCAATTGGGCCATTGAGGACTGCTTGCCGTAAATAGCCAAGTCTTTTTTATCTTCCTGCCACCATATATCGTGGTTGCCAAGACAATATTTTACAGGCAGACTGCACTCATTTTTAATTACATTTTTATACAGTTTCCATTGGGCATCAATGGTGCTTTGCTGCTCTTTGTTCATATCGAACACGATATCACCGCCATTGAGTATCAGATCAACCTTAGGCGATTGATTTTGCAGGTGATGCAGGCAGCGCGTAAACTTTGCAGGCGCACCAAATTTATCTTTTAAATGCACATCGGTGATGTGTGCAATGCGCATTACAGGTTTACTATCTGTACTGATGTTAGCCTTAGCCAACGCAGGCGCTAATAACGAAGCGCCGATGCTTTTAAGTGCAATTCTCCTGTTCATATTAAGGTTTCTAATGGCGCTAAAATACTTAGGTTATGTTAAGTATGCATTAAGTATTGATGGTTATGATTGGCTTATAACCGTGTTGGCAATTAACTGTTGATTTGGGTTTTTGCTTTGACCCGAACCTGCGAAAATGATAACTTTAGATATACCGCAATTAAATTGTTTCTTTGAGTTTCTATGTCTGAAAATAAAAAACATATTCCAGTAAACGTTATGCCTTTGGATTTAAAAGAAGGTATTTCAATAACAAGGTCATCATCTGGCGATCTTCCTGATTTTGATGAGGTTAAACAACCGCATCGCGACATCTGGCATATGTTTTTGATACAACAAGCCGGCAACACCGTTATCGAGATAGATCTTAAAACCTGCAAAGTGAAATCCGGAACGGTATTATATATTCATCCGGATCAGGTACATCGCCTTATAAAATTTGAAGATGCTGTGATCTGGAGCTTGCTTATCAAGAATGAGAGCATAGCACCGGAATACCTGAAATTTTTAGACGGCCTGAATCCTGCAGAAGTGCTTCAGTTTCCCTCAGAAGATTTTGATGTTGTTTTACAAATGGCTGGTGTATGCTTAGATATCGCCGATAGAAAACAAGAAAAACTATACAGTTATATCCTTAAAAATAGTTGTAATGCGCTTGTCGGCTTTATTACTTCTCAGTATTTAAATCGGCACAATAGGTTAGACAAACATTCACGGTTTGCGATCATTAATAATGCATTTAAACTGATATTAGATCAGGATTTTGCGTTTATTAAAAGCCCTGCAGAATATGCAAAAAAGCTCAATATCTCATTACCTTATCTTAACGAATGCGTTAAAAAAGTTACCGGTTATTCTGTTACGCACCACATCCAGCAACGCATTGTGTTAGAGGCAAAGCGGTTACTGGGCAATACCAAAGGGTCGGTTAAAGAGATAGCGGGAAATTTAGGCTATGATGATTCCTCATACTTTATCCGTTTATTCACCAAAGTTGTTGGAGTTAGCCCGGCCGAGTTTAGAAGAATAAACCTCGCATAGTGCTATATATGCCTCGTATTTGCATTGTTAATCAATTAGACACTTAGTTATTTTGTATTGGTTGATCAATACAAATACAAGTATGGAAGCAAGAGGAAATAAGGATTTGTTGAGGGATAAGAAAATCGCCATAGTTGGTGCCGGCCCCGGGGGCTTAACACTTGCAAGACTCCTGCAATTAAAAGGTGCAGACGTAAAAGTTTACGAGCGCGATTTTGGCGAAGATGCCAGGGTGCAAGGTTCGGTTGTTGATCTGCATTATGAGTCGGGCTTAAAAGTGATAAAGGCAGCCGGCTTGGTAGATGCTTTTAAAGAGGCTTATATGCCAAACGCAGATAAGTTTAGGATAGTGGATAAACAGGCCCATGTTTTTTATGATGAGGAAAACCGCCCCGATGAAACTTTTGGAGATGTAAACTTTAGGCCGGAAATTGACAGGGGAGCGCTGCGAAAAGTGTTGCTTGCATCGTTACAGCCGGATACGGTTGTTTGGGACAGCCATTTTGACCATATGGATGAGGTTGACGAAAGCTGGCAACTGTATTTTAAAGGTGGAAAAAAAGCAACTGCCGATATAGTGATCGGTGCAGACGGGGCACGATCGAAGATAAGGCCTTATGTAACATCGATAAAGTCTATCTACTCAGGAACTACCATTATTCAAGGCGAAATAGATCGCCCACAAGAAAAATGCCCGGGGGCTTATGCGTTACTAAATAAAGGAAACCTGATTGCATTAAGTGACGGCCGATCTATTTCTGCACAACCCCGGGGCGACGGTGGGATGACCTTTTATGCTTCTGCAAGATTCGCTGAAGATTGGGTGAAAAATACCGGCATAGATCACAGCAACAAAGATGACACATGCGCTTTTTTGGTTGAATTTTTTGCCGGATGGAACCCGGTGTTTTTTGAGTTGTTTAATGCATGTGATCATTATGTGATAAGGCAATTGAATTACTTCCCCTTGAACCAGGAATGGGAATCCAAACCAAACGTTACCATTATTGGCGATGCCGCCCATTTGATGCCACCATCCGGCGAAGGTGTGAACACAGCCATGCTGGATGCTTTGGATCTGAGCGAATATCTTACAGATGGCACACACAATAACCTGCAAGCCGCTATTGCCATGTTTGAAAAACTAATGCGGGCTCGCGGTAGCAATTTAGCTGTAGAGGCTTTAGAATATAATGAGTTGTTATATAGCGAAAATGCATTAACAGATATTGTTCGCATGTTTACGCAGCCTGCTTAAATCAGAATGCAGCCTTGGTATTAAAATTATTATACCTAAACTTTAAATCCCCCTTTAAATGTGAAAGCCGGGCTGCGTTTGCGGCCCGGCAATTCACTTGTCTTCTTTCGTCAGTTTGACGTTATGACTACGCCAACAGTTTTTTTAAATAATTATAGCTGTTTGTTACATTCTGCAGAGGCTCCGGTGCCTGATCTTGCTCAACGAAAAAGTATTTCATGCCCGAATCTTTCGCATGGTCAAATGCGTTTTTGAAGTCTACAATCCCTGTACCCACTTCGGCCGGTGCTTTGTTTACTTTGTCCATATCCTTGGCATGCCATAGCGGGAAACGGCCGGGATGAAGCTTAAATAAAACTGCGGGATCCTGGCCTGCTTTGGTAGCCCAGCCAAGGTCAAGTTCCATTTTTACCAAATCCTTATCCGTGTTTGAAAGAATATAATCAAACGGGCGATGACCTTCAATCATATCAAATTCGGTAGCATGGTTATGGTAGGCAAACTGTAATCCGGCTTTTTTAGCTGCCTCGCCGGTTTTGTTAAATATCTCGACGGCCTCTTTCATCTGGTCTAAAGTTTCTACCGGGATGCTGGCGCAAACGAGGTAGCTAAGGCCACCTTCTGCGGCTTCGTCTACAAGGCGCTGGTAGTCGTTCTTTAACGTCGGCATAGAGCCAATGTATTTAAAGCGTTCCATCATTTGTTTTGCCTTGGCATCATCGCCGCCAAGGTTCTTTTTGATCATGGCTTCCATTTTGCTCATATCAAACGGAGCACCACCCACGTGGTTAGATCGCCAGTTAAGGCCAAGATCTTTAGTAATAGCCTTCAGCTCTTTGGGTGTATAGCCATAGTACGAGCCTTTAGATGAGCCTGCGGATTCTAATTCTTTAAAGCCGATAGCTGCAACTTTTTTTAATGTCCCTTGAGGGTCGGCCACCATTTGGTCTGTTAAGGTATACAGTTGTATACCAATATCGCTGCCGTATTTAGATGCGTTGAGTAAAGCTGCGCGGCTTAACTTAGGCAGCAATAATGTGCTTAATGCAGCTGCGCCGGTATGTTTTAAAAATGATCTCCTGGTTGTCATGATAGTATATTATTGGGATTTATTTATTGTCGTTAAATTTTACGCTTGATACCGACATCAGTGGCTCCAGCGGTTTTGCTTTGGCATTTTTAAATACGAAATATATATCGTGCTGGCCGCTTGTTGCGGGGATATTTACCTTTGTTGCCATACCGCCCATGAGCTTGGCAAGATCAGCCATGCTTGGACCTTTTTGTTTTTTGGCAGGTGCTCCCTTTGCAGGTGCCGATGCCCCCGGTTTTGCTGCACCGCCTTTGGTTTGAGCGGCATTGGCTGCATTCATCAAAGCAGCGAATGGATTAACCGCTTTTACGTCGGCGCTTCCTAACAATGCACCATCAGGGTTATCAAGACGGATCTCCAGGGTGCCCCCCACAAAGCCCTGCATAGGATTGGCGGTTGCCATAATAGCCACCTGCTGTACGCCGGCAAGGTCGATATTTTTATAAGCGAAGTAGCCATTATTTTTAGGCCTCACGTTGGTGGATACCGTGAACATCGCTTCTACAATTTTCTCGGCATTGTGCAATATCTTCGCTTCACCGGGACTATATTGAGAGCTGTGTAATGCTATCATTCTCTCAGTAGTTAGGGAAGGAGCAGATGCAGTGCCCTCGTCGGTGTATGCAGCGCGGATGATCATGGTACCCGTGCCTGGATCCTCTGCAGGAAGTTTCTCCACATAGCTTCCGGCTAATGGCAGGGTGCTGATGTTTTTATCTTTAGAACCGAGGATGAAGGCGGTGATAGCACGCGCATCAGCAATGCTGATAGCAGGATGGGCAGGCATGTTAACATCTCCCCAAACACCAGAACCGCCGTTACGGATTTTCTTCGGCAGGCTATCCATTGCCCATGAATACCTATCCTTATATTTATCAGCAATTGCCGTAAACATCGGGCCAACCGATTTGGTGTCGATATTATGGCAGGCACGGCAATCGGTTTTGGCAATTAAGGCTTGCGCTACGGCGAAGCGGGTAGAAGCATCAACACTTCGCTGTTGCTGGTTCACTTCGGCCATATCAAAACCTTCGGATACATAATCGATGCTTACGGCGACGTGTTTAGGGTCTATCTTACCGTCTTCTTTATCAGTTACTTTTACATCATAGTTAATGGGCTTGCCGGGGAAGAACATCGTTTTATTGCTATTAAGTGCAAGCGCTAAGGCTGGTGGCTCGTTACCGGCAACTATTTTAAGCGATTTACTGTTTTTAGCCCCTGATGGATCTTTAACGGTGAGCAGTACATTATAAACGCCCGCCTTATTCAGCGTAAGGTTACTTGCAGAATCTTTAAGCGTTTGAACCGTTTTACCGGACGCATCTTTCACCAGCCACTCGTAATCCAGCTTATCGCCGTCGTAATCTTTGGTGCCTGCGGCAGACAGTTTTACTTTAATCGGTATGGTGCCGCCTGTAACATCAGATGATGCGTTAACAACAGGTACTCGGTTTCCGCTGTTATAGTGGATGCGTACAAGTTTAGCATTCTCGCTTTTGCGGAACCAATTGCTGCCATACTCCAATACATAAAGGTCGCCATCGGGGCCAAATTTGATATCGATAGGTTCAACAGGGTGATAATCGGGTAGGAATTGCTCCATACTGTCATAATCGCCATTGGGTTTCATCTTTATCGACATGATCCAACCCCGGGTAAGATCGGCAGCGATCCATTTTCCTTCGTAGTATGACGGGAATTTATCTTTTGCGTTTTTAAAGTTTTTTTCGTGGTAAATAGGGCCGCCCACCGCACAACGCCCGCCGCTCCCTACCTTCGGAAATTTATCGGAAACGCCATAAGGATAAGAGATAAAAGCCGGTTGTGCGGGTGGCAGATCTACAAGCCCGGTGTTATTCACTGATTTATTTACAGGGTGCGCCGGGTCTTGCGGTGGGCCTACCTTGCCTGTTTTGTAATCGTACATCGGGTAGCCAATGTTTTCGCCGATAAAATATGGCCAGCCAAAAAATCCTGCCTTTCGCGCCTGATTCAGTTCATCGCGGCCCGCTCGCGTGGTTTTGCTATCCTCGCTGGCGTCTGGCCCAACCTCGCCCCAGTATAAATAACCGGTCTCGCTGTCTACAGATGGGCGCCATGGGTTGCGGTCACCCATTACATAGATCTCAGGCCGTGTTTTTGGTGTGTTTTTAGGGAAAAGGTTGCCCTCTGGAATGGTGTAGGTACCATTATTTTCTGGGTGAATGCGAAGGATCTTGCCACGAAGATCATTGGTATTGCCTGATCCACGCTGATCGTCCCAACTGCTGCGGCCGGAGCGATCATCGGTTTGCGATTTATCGGCCACATTACCGGTGTTATTACCAATGGTGATATAGAGATTAGCATTTGCATCCCAAGTCATGCCGCCGCCAGTATGGCAGCAAACTTCGCGCTGTTTAGGAAATTCAATTAATACTTTTTCCGAACCCTCTATCAGTTTATTGCCGCGAAGTTCCCAACGACTTATAACGTCTTTCTTTTCTGTAGGATGCGAATACATCAGATAGGCCCAGTGATTCTCGTCAAATTTAGGGTCGATAGTGAAACCGATAAAACCTTCTTCTGCTTCGGTAACAACGCCCTGTGCGCTGGTGTATTTGGTATTTACGGGAATGGTAGATACAAGCGTAACTGCTCCGGTTTTAGGATCGAATAATTTTAAGCCGCCCTTGCGCTCATTTATGTATACCTTGCCATCGCTAAGTACTTCAAAGTTCATTGGCTCGTCCAGATCGCCGGTTTTGGTAAGGGCGATAGGAGTAAACCGGTTATCGTCAGGTTTTTTGCCATCGTCGCGGGCTTTATCTCCGCTGCAGGAGTACAGCAGGAGGCATGCCGCAAAAATAGCTGCAGGCAAGCAAAGCGCCCGTAAGCATTTTTTAAGTAAAAAGTGGTACATATTTTGGTTTTTTGGTTGTTTTGCGCAGCTCTCATCAGTTTTATTACTCGCTAATTATCATGCAGATAACAAACTGAAGATTGATCTTGCTCCATTTGTTGAAATTCAATCAATGAACTAATGTAGAAATTAAATAATTACATTTGTTAAAAACTAATAAATAAATTTTAGTTGAGAAGCATAGAAGAATTTCGTAACTTCTTTCTGAAAGGATATCTTGATTACCGCCCTAATCTGGTGGTTGACTGTGCCATATTTGGTTATGATTGTGAGCATCTGCTGGTGCTGTTGGTAAAAGATAAAATAGTTACCAAGTGGTGCCTGCCGGGGGGCTATATACGCAAAGAAGAGAATCTGGAACAAGCAGCTGCACGTGTTACCAACGAGCGTACCGGGATAGACAACTTGTTTTTAAAGCAGTTTAAAACTTTTGGTGATGTGGGCCGTAATTGCAATAAAGGTTCCTGGGATGAAAGTAAACTGGAGGAGTTAGCAGGTATAAAGGTAGATGGTGATAATTGGCTTAACGGAGAAACTGCATCTGTAGGGTTTTATGCTGTTACAGATATTCTTAACGCCCAACCCAGTATTGATTTCCTTTCGAGCGAATGCCGATGGTTTCCTGTTAACGAGGTGCCATTATTAGGCTTTGACCATGATGATATGTTGAAAGAGGCCTTGCGGGCCATGCGTATGCACCTGTATCATTATCCAATAGGTAAAGCATTGCTGCAACAAAAGTTTACGCTTAAGGATATAAAACAATTATATGAAACACTCTCGGGCAAAAAGCTCAACCCTACAAATTTTCCTGTAAAATTACAGTCGCTTGGGCTTTTAACAAAACTATCAGAAAAGAAGAGCATTGGCGGCCATCGCTCGCCTACCTATTATAAGTTTGATAATGAAGCTTATGAAAAAGCCTTAAATGAAGGGCTGGTGCTCGTGTAATTATAAATTAATCACTGCCTGATTTGATACTCAGCTATCCTGAGTAGTTATCGCGAAACTCATTGCCAAGTTCCGTAGGCGGAGAGCGAGGGTGTGGTTCACACTCTGAAATATTGCTTTTCCGCCGTTATAGAGTAGTTTTTGAAATCATAGGTCTCGATTTTGACCCATACAAAAACAAGGATATTATCGCCGATTCAAAAATAGCTATAAATAACACTCAATTAGAAAAAAGAAATTCGGTGTTACGTTGCTCCAACCACATCAAACCAACACGCCAAGCTTCGTTAAGCAATCAATAAGCTCTACGAGCACATTAATACTTAACCGGCTGTTGCAGGCTTGTTATGCGGTTTGATTTTCGGAGAGTCGCCACTCCACATAAGCTTTCTCTGTATTTACGTACATTTCGCTTATGCTACGCTTATACTTGGTTTAACAATCAGGCAACGCTCGCAACACTTAACATATATAAATCCAAGCGCTCATATCGTTAGGCTCGCCTGCACCTACGCAAAAGGCTGCTAGGTCGTCATAGCATTTGGATAGCCCAACTCAGGAGCAAACAAGCCAAATGCAACGCCAAATTCTTGTGCAGCATACTTTGCAGCCGTACTGCGTACTATCTTTGCAAAGACCTTTTGCGTTAACTCGCAGACTTCTCACGGTTAGATTGATTATGGAATAAATGTAAAAAAGCCAGATAAAGCCTGTAATACGAAAATAAAGTCCATATGCCTTCTGCTAGAATCATGGCAATAGGCCTGCCCGAAGATTGGGAAATATATCAATAGACAAAATTTGACGATATGAAATATAAAATGATTACAGATAGCTTAGTTTTTGTCACTACAGTAGTAGGCCTAAAGCCCGATTCCGGTAATATGTAGGTGCTGTGCCTGTCTTTTCTTTAAACATCTTAGAAAAGTAATAATAGTTGTCAAACCGGAGATCGTAGGCTATCTGTTTGATTGGGATCTCGGGGTTGTTTAAAAGCTCCTTTGCACGTTCTATTTTTAACTGGATATAGTATTGACCAGGAGACAGCCCGGTATAGCTTTTAAAAGCTTTCCTGAACCAGGAATAACCTACCTGCAATTCCTCAGCTGCCTGCTCCGGCGAAAAATCATTATTGATATTAGAACGAAATAAAGTCGCGATTTGTTGATTATCACTTCTTTTTCTTCGCATTCCACAGCATTTTGTTTTAAAATGAAATGGAAATTACCCATTAAGTGTAAGGCGGTTCCGGATATAAGGGGCTGGTAACCGGTATTTTCCCTTTTGGTTACTTCAATGATGTTGTTGAACAGATTAAGTACGCCCTCATTAAAACCTATGTAAATACTTGGATCCTCACGTCGCAGGAAATTCTTTTTTACCAAGTTGTCTATAATATCGCCTCTTATACCTATCCAATACTCGTCCCAACCGGTTTCGTTATCAGGTTTATACCGATGCCTCTCACCCGGAAAAAGTACAATGATGGTACCGGCTTTTATCTCGCGGCGTTTGCAACTATCTGATTCAAACAGGCCTTTTCCTTTAGTGATGTATATGATCTGATATTCATTTAACACGCGTCCTATTGTCCAATTAAAGTAATGATGCGCGGGGTGGTTTTTAATAGGATATGTACCGGTAGGTTCAATATGTGTGCAACCTGTGTTTAAAACGCAGAGCCCCCAGTTCTCATCCTCACGGCTTACCGGCAAATATTTATAATAATTGATCATTATTTACGCTACTAATGTAATTGGTCAACAGCGTCCCCTTAAGAATTGGCAGGCCAATAGTAGTGGTCTATCTATAAAAATAACTACAATTGCCCTGTTTTCAAGGCTACTATCAAAAACTACAAATCAAATATCAAAAAGTAAATTGTTTTGTCGCTTAGCTAAATCATTGTTATGTAGTGATAACAGTCTTGAAGATTAATTGCTTCTCCGGTTCTGCTACCAAGGCATCTCCTTGAAGCTTGGCAAATATTGCTTTGGGCCTGATAGTATCACTTTTATCATAAGTATAGCCATACCCGCCTGTCGTTGTTACCGATGATCACACTATGCAATAGACCTTGGCTTTAACAACTTTTATTTCCGTATAAACCGTTTGACGTTTTATTGGCCATCCGGTATTACTCTCGCTAATGTAATCGGTTGCCAATGCTATTCCGGTTGGTCTGGCATTATCATCGGCTCGATAAATAGTCACCTGCAGGTCTGCATTTACCGCACCGACCTATAAACAGGTATTTGTATGGCTAAGGTAAGCAGTGCTAAGTAGTAATTGGCCAGGGCCTCATTATGGGCAGCTTTGTTCTATAGATCTTTCCCGAAAAGGTAAACATTGCCTCTTTACACCATTTGATAAATGTGATGTGTTTTCTGATATCCGGCATACCTCAAATTTAAAAACTCTCTATAAGGTGTAAGTCGCTACTTTTTGAGTTAATAAATACCTGTTTTACAGTGTTTTGTTGACTGTCAAAATTTATAAATCAAATATCAAAACCTGTATTTACGACAAGGTGGCTTTAAAATACTTTTGAAAAACCAATTGTACCAAAGCACTTCCTGCAAATCTCAGCAAGGTGTTTTAAACTTAATAAATACTAAAATAACTGCACGCCTATGGCCTAAAAACAAATTGTATACCCTTTTAAATTAAGCAAAAACCATCACTAACCAAAAATTATGAAAAAAAGACTTTTACTATTTGTAACCGGCAAGCACGCACTTACACTGGTAATATTGCTGGTATGCAGCCTTTCCGCAATTGCACAAAATACTGTATCCGGTACGGTAACAGATGCCACATCATCAGAAGCTCTTGTGGGCGTATCTGTATCAATACAAGGTACAACAACCGGCACGCAAACAGATGTTAATGGCCGTTTTAAATTAAATGCAGCTAAAGGTGCAACCCTGCTATTCAGGTACATTGGCTATACCGAGCGTACCGTTGTTGTTGGCGACGATGCTAATATCAGCATAAAAATGTCGGCAGCAGCGCAGGGCCTTAAAGAAGTTGTGGTACTGGCTTACGGTTCACAACGTAAGGCCGATATTACAGCGGCAGTATCGCAGGTTGACCTTTCTAAATCGCAGGGCATACCGGCGTCAAACGTTGGCCGTTTATTACAGGGTCAGGCACCGGGCGTTGTTGCCAAACAAACCTCTGGCCAGCCTGGTCAGGAGCTGCAGGTTGAGGTACGTGGTAACAGCTCGTTAGGCGCAAACAGCGACCCGCTTTATGTAGTAGATGGTTACCCAGTGGGTACCAATGTAGGCAATTCGCTCAACTCAAATGATATTGAGAGCATCACCATTTTGAAGGATGCAGCCTCTACATCAGTGTACGGGTCCAGAGGTGCTAATGGCGTTGTTCTGATCACTACTAAAAGCGGTAAGAAAGATGGCTATAAATTATCAGTAACAACCAATAATGGTTTTGCTAACGTGCCCGATTCAAGGCGTGTCCATGTGCTTAACGGCCAACAGTTTGCACAGTTTCAAAAAGACGTATTTTCTGATAAGATCCGCTATTTCCAAAATCGCGGGCCGTTAGAAAGCGAGATACCTGCCGATTTTCGTTTCCCTGAGCAAACCAAAACATCTACAGACTGGTACAAAGAGATTCTTCATCAAAATGCGCCTTTCAGTGATTATAACGTATCGTTAACCAATGGTTCAGAAAAGGCAAGTTCATATATATCTATAGGATACCTAAAGCAGGATGGATCGTTGATCAACACGGACTTTAATCGTGTTACAGCGAGGGCCAACCTGGATGGCAGGCCCAATAATTTTATCAATTTCGGTTTACACCTTTCAGGTGCCTACTCATGGGCTAAAAACAGTGATGCAATTGCCGGTGGTTTCGGTAATAACATTGTTGACCAGGCATTATTGATGGATCCGCGCGAACCGGTTTATAACGAAGATGGTTCTTACAACAGCTACATAGGCGGCCACGATAATATTTTTGGCTTTCCTAACCCTGTGCAGCGTCTTATGCAAGAGCAGCACAGGCAGTACAAAAGCAACGTTACCGCAAATGCTTATCTGGATGTTAAATTTTTAAAAGACCTAAGCTTCCGCACCAATATCAACGGGATGGTTGATGACATGCGTAACCACGACTTTACACCCTCAACAGTGGCTGGCTTTAACGCTGCACCGCCACGCTTGGCCAGTGGCGGCGAAAATTTCTATAATTATCTTAACTACGGCATGGATAACCTGTTAACCTATTCGCCTAAGTTTAAAGATCATAAACTGGAAGTAACTGTTGGCCACATCTTCCAAAAAAACACGGTAAATACCGGCAATGCAAGCGGCTCCGATTACCCGGATGACCTGGTAGAATATGTATCTGCTGCTAACCAGCGAGATGGTGGCTCTGGTATGGCAGCCTTCACTATCGAAAGCTTTTTGTCAAGGATAAATTATTCTTATAAGGACAAATATCTGCTTACTGCTGCATTTAACCGCGAGGCAAGCTCCCGTTTCGGTAGCAGTAACCGCTGGGGTAGTTTCCCATCTGCATCAGTAGGCTGGCGCATTTCGCAGGAAAGTTTCTTCCCTAAAATGAACTGGCTTGAAGATCTTAAATTCCGTGCAAGTTATGGTATCACCGGTAACAATAACATTGGTAACTATACGTCGCAGGCGGTTATTAATCCAAGCAATTACGTGTTAGGAAATACTATTTCGCCAGGCGCAACCATTGGTTCGTTTCCGAATACCAACCTGGGCTGGGAGCAATCAAGGCAACTGGATATCGGTATGGATCTGAGTATTCTTAAAGGCAAAGTGAATTTCACTGCTGAGTACTATCGTAAGTTAACCACTAACATGTTGCTCAATGTTGAGATACCGGCCGTTGCAGGTTTTGGAAACATTATCACCAACATTGGTAAATTGCAGAATAAGGGTGTGGAGTTAGGAGTGAACTACCGGGATAAATATGGCGATGTGACTTTTAATACCGGTTTCAATATCTCTTTCAACAGAAACAAAGTACTGGCAATTGACGGCGACCGCAATTCGCTGCTTACCGGCGCATTTTATGATGGCTACAACATAAGCACGGTAGGGCAACCCATAGGTATGTTCTACGGTTTTAAGGTATTAGGTATTTACCAAACCCAAGCCCAGATAGATGCCACAGCACACAACCCCAATCATATCCCCGGTACTTATCAATATCTTGATGCCAATGGCGATGGCGTGATCTCTTATGATACGCAAGACATGGTGGTAATAGGTAACCCCAACCCTAAGTTTACCTGGGGATGGAACTGGAATGTTGGCTACAAACGTTTTGATCTGAGCATGTTGGTGAACGGTTCATATGGTGGTCAGATCTATCGCGCGGTTGAAATGAATCTTGCCAATATCGATGGTGTGTTTAACGTATTGAGCGATGTACAAAACCGTTGGAGATCGGCACAAAACCCGGGTGCAGGAAAATGGCCTGGCTCTAATACCTATTACTTTACACGTGAAGCTAACTCGCAGTACGTTTACAGCGGCACCTACATGTGGATAAAGAACATTACCTTAGGTTACACTATACCACGCATTAAAAATGTGTTTGACGCCAAAGTGTTTGTAAGTGTAGATAACGCGTTCCTGTTTACCAAATATCCCGGTAATAACCCCGAGGTTAACGCAGCCCGCACCAATAACGGAAATGATGTGATAAGCCCCGGCCGTGATGGCGAATCATATCCCGTGCCCCGCACTATATCTATCGGTACCCGTATTAATTTCTAACCTTAAAAACCGACACGATGAAAAAAATATATAAAATATCATGCTTGCTGGGTTTCCTGGCAGTAACATCAGCTTGTAAAAAGTCGTTTCTTGATCTGTCTGACCCAACTAAAAAAACAGCCGACAGGTTTTACCAAACCGAAGATCAAATAAAACAGGCGGTAAGTGGTGCTTACAGTTCTATGCAGGATCATGTGAACAATCAGTACGTATTTGCCGAAATGTCGTCAGATAATACAACTATACAGTTGGATCCATCAGACCGCGGGCAAACAGACCGTGTAGAAGCCTTTGAGTTTTGGAACGTAACAGCTACCAATGTCAATATTGCCGATTTATATAACCAATCATATAATGCGCTATACAACATAAACGTGGCATTATCTAAAATAGACGGCGTTACCGGCATTAGCGATGTAAAAAAAGCTCAATACAAAGGAGAATTGGAATTTATAAGGGCTTACTACTACTTTAACCTGGTGCGCTATTTTGGTCCGGTGGTGCTGATTACCGAACCGCTTACCAATGCATCAGATGCTTTTGCCACAACCCGCGCTTCTGAAGATGCCGTATACGCCCAGATTATTAAGGACCTTACTGATGCATCAACCAACTTGCCGGCGAAAAGTACCTACACCGGTGCAGA
This sequence comes from Mucilaginibacter sp., assembly GCA_016763755.1. GTDB lineage: Bacteria > Bacteroidota > Bacteroidia > Sphingobacteriales > Sphingobacteriaceae > Mucilaginibacter. Next base: position 1,483 of record JAESTD010000148.1, on the reverse strand, counting down.
TGTAGGCCGCGCATCAAAAGGCTCTGCTTTGGGCTTATTAGGGAAAGTTTACCTCACCCGTAAAGATTACCCTAAAGCTGAAGCAGCTTTGCGCCAGGTATTAACATTGGGTTATTCACTTGTAGGTAATTATGCTGATGTTTTTGCTACCACTAATAAAAACAACAGCGAATCGTTATTCGAGGTGCAATATCTGGGCAGCGATAAGGTTAGTGAATGGAGTAATTTCCTGTATATTTTTGCTCCCCGTAATTCTGAAGGTGCCGTAACCGGTTTCCCAACCAGCCGCCCGCAAGGATGGAATATCCCAACCAAAAATATTATTGCTGAGTTTGAAGCTGATGATAAACGTAAGGATGTTTCTCTTAAAGAAGGTTACACCAATAGCAAAGGAGTATTTGTGCCTGTCCCTTACGTAAATAAATACAACCATGCGCATACTGTGGTAGGGCGTACAGATGATAACTGGCCGGTGCTACGCTATAGTGATGTTTTGCTGATGCTTGCCGAAGTAGTAAACGAACAATCGGGCCCTGCAAATGCTTATCAATATATAAATCCCGTAAGGTTAAGGGCGGGGTTGGGGGGGCTTTCCGGTCTTACACAAGAATCCTTTCGTACAGCTATCAGGCATGAGCGCAGGGTAGAGCTGGCCTTTGAGAACGATCGTTGGTTTGACCTGAAACGTGCTTATACCAACGCGCAGATGGTTACCATTTTAAACGCACATGGCGCCGCAGAAAAAGCATTGCCAACGGTTGATAGGGGTGGTGTTCCGTTTGTTGGAAATGATTATAAGTTTGACGGATACGAGGCGCTATACCCTATACCAGACAGGCAGTTGTTCCTGGATAAGAACTTGACCCAAAACCCGGGTTATTGATTAATTGGTTTAAATGTCAGGGAGTTGCCGCCCGGCACTTCCTGGCTTTGTTTAGCTCTGATCTGATTATTTATGTAATTCTGTGTACGCATGAAAAAAATCACCTTTTTAAGCCTTATGCTTACCTTAGCCGGCTTTTGTAATGCACAAGCACCGCAATTAAAAATAAACTGGGATAACGAGGTTGCAACTTCGGTATCAACACCTACGTTGCAGGTTGTGGGTAACCCCATGCTGCGACGCAAAGCTGCTATGCACGATGCATCGTTTATAGCACTAAAAGAGCTTAATGCCGATATTGTACGTTACGTGCCGTGGTTCCCATATCCAAAGCTTGCAGTGGCCGAGCTCGAACCACCTACCGCTACAAAAACATCTTGGGATTTTAGCCTGATAGACCCGATGACTATCGATTTTCTGGAAGCAACAAAAGGTCATTCTGTTATTCTTAATTTTAGTACCATACCGCAATGGATGTTCAAAACAGCTAAGCCGGTGGTATATCCCGACGATCCGAACCAGGTAAGTTGGTCTTACGGCGGGGGGACACAATTACGGGATACCACTATGAAAGAACTTACAGATTATTATGTAAGGCTG
>JAESTD010000147.1 GCA_016763755.1 Mucilaginibacter sp. | reverse complement strand
TTTGTGTCGTTGAAAAATTTAACTGTTCCTTGTTTTTGCATTATAATATTTATTAAAGCGCGCAAGGTATGTATAATAATTGGCATTATCACTACATTGCTTAAAACAGGCAGCAGAAGTTAACATTTACATAACATTAAGCTACAACAGACAGGTGCCTGCCGCCAAGGGTATTTTCAGAGTCTTTCACTATTCCCCTTATTTTCTCGTCCAACTCATTAACAGTAACTTCCATCAGGTCGAAGTAGTTGAAAGTTATGTTTTCCATTTTAATAAGGTCCATAATACCCAGCAATGATGCAACAGGACGGCGCAACTCATGCGATTGGATCAATGCTATACGCCTTAACGCCTCATTTTGTACGTTGATGTAAGCTTCCTGCTTTTTATGACGTGTAATATCTGCCGAACTCAGGGCAACGCCCATAACTTCTCCGGCGTTATTTTTTACAGGGATAAAAGTGGTCACCTTCCAGCAAGCATTTGCAGTACCGGCCATCAAAAGCCACTCGCGTTTAATAGCCCTGCCTGCTAAAGCCATCCTAAAACATTTCTTAAACTGGCTTAATATATCCGGATCTGTGTAATCAAGAATATTATCGCGATGCAGTAAACCATGGTGATAATTTTGCATTACAAAAGCCTCCGCAGATCTGTTGAAGGCGATCACTTCAAAATTATTATCCACCAGCATATGCATATCGTTAGAGCTGTCAAAAATAGCTTTGAGCTTTAGCTCAGACTCGGTAATGGCAATGCTTTGCTCCTGTTCTATACGGCGCTTCTCTTCAAGTGTGTTAAGGCTCCAGTTAAGTTCCATCAAATGCACCACCTGTTTGGCCATCACCATTAGGGTTTTCTTTTGATGAGCAGTAAGTTCGCGTGGTTTTAAATCAATTACGCAGAGGCTACCAATTGCAAAGCCATCTTTAGTAACCAAAGTGGCCCCGGCATAAAAGCGTACGTGAGGTTCACCGGTGACCAAGGGATTATCCTTAAAATTGATATCGGCCAACGTATCGGGGATAATAAAGATGCCATTGTTAAGGATAGTAGCATTACAGAACGAGATTTCCCTATGGGTGCAATCTATTTCGGTACCTACTGAGGCCTTAAACCATTGCTTACTTTCGTCAAGCAGGGTTACCAAGGCAACAGGTGTTTCGCAAATTTCGGCGACCAGGTTAACCAGTTCGTTCAGATCGGCAGTAATGTTGGCGTCGAGCTCTTTAAATCTGTCGACAGCCGTAAGCCTTTGTTGCTCCGTATAATCCATGCGGTGTAGAGATGCCGTTACGTTTGTGCAATTACGTAATGATACATCAGGTGTCTTAATATGCGCTTAAGTAAGCTGCAAAATCAAGAGGTTGTTCGATATACGTAAAACGGTCTTACTCCGGTTTGATTTAAAGCAGAGCTTTCAGGAATAACTAATTTCTTCAAAAAGCTTTACTCTTTTTATTATCTTTCCACCTATAGCCAAACCTTATGAAATTTTTTATCCCGACGGTTTTACTTGCCGTTTTTGCACTCAGTTCCTGTTCAACCCGTTATTACGCTCCTGCATTGTATCAAAACGATATTCAATATATGGTGAAACCTCACTCGAAAGATAGCGTGCGCACACGCTTCTATGCTTCAGGGACTTTTTTTGATCACGGCGGAGCAAACGGACAGGGGGAAATTAGAGGTGGTCTACTTAATATCTACAGATCTCATACTATCAAAGATTACAATTTTAGCTATGGTGCAATAGCATATACAGGCTCCTACAAACGGGGTATGGACGATTCAATAATGACACCGCCTTCAAAAACCTTAAGGGGTTATGGCTTTAACGGATCGGCATCTTTTTACTCAGCGACAAAAATAACCGATTGGCGTTTTGGGATCGACTTATCTTATATACATGAAACGGGTGACTACCTGGCGTTCCGTCGGTCGGTGATTGATGTACCTGGCGTAAATAGTTCAGGCCAAAACGAATTATGGGGCCTTGGCGTGTTCAGCGAATTTATTATTCGTTTGTCTGAAGATTTTAATTTTGGTATGAAATTCTTCCTCAATAACACACTAAATTCTGCTATAAAATCAACTCCCGAAATAGGCTCAGGCAATATGTACACTGTTGGCGATAATATATCGCTTGGTTACAAACAATTCACGGGTAGGATGAGCGCCGCTTTCAGTGGAAATTTCAGCAATGCTGCCGCTCAATTAGGTTTAACCTACCGTTTCTGAATAAACGCTTTCAACCTTATCACGCAGATTGTAGTTTGATGCCATTACTTCACCATAAGCACCTGCAGTGCGAATAGCAATCAAGTCGCCACGGAATGACTGCGGCAGATCCACATCTTTTCTGAAACAGTCTGTGCTCTCGCAGATAGGTCCTACCACATCGTATTTCAAGATTCGAGATTCTGCTTCAGACCTTTGACTTTCGATTTTTGACTTTTGACTTAAATTTTCAATAAAATGATAAGCCTGGTAAAGCATCGGGCGCATTAGTTCCGTCATCCCGGCATCCAGTATCAGGAAGTTTTTCTTTTGTCCGTTTTTAACATATAGTACCCTCGAAATCAATGATGATGACTGCGCTACCAAAGCCCTGCCTAATTCAAAGTGTACTTCCTGACCGGGTTTAACGTTTAAAAACTTGCTGAATACTTCAAAGTAGCTTTTAAAATCAGGGATATTGGTGTCCGGGTTGTAGTAATCCACACCTAATCCGCCACCGGCGTTTAAAACTTTGATGGCAAAACCGCGGTCTTCAAACCACTCGCCTATTTCGTTGATGCGGGTACAAAGATTGCGGTAAACTTCCATATCGGTAATTTGCGAACCTACGTGAAAGTGGATACCCAGGAATTTAATGTTTTTAAGACTACGCAAAGCCTCAGCCACCTCGTTCAACTGCCAGGTGTTAATGCCGAATTTATTTTCATCTAAACCAGTGGTGATAAAATGGTGCGTATGTGCATCAACATTAGGATTGATACGGATGGCAACACCGGGGACTTTGCCTTTAGCAGCGGCTAATTCATTGATGATCTCTAACTCCTGTACTGATTCAACATTAAAGCAGAAGATATCAGCATCTAAAGCGGCATTTATCTCTTTGTCGGACTTACCCACGCCGGCAAATACCACTTTACCTTTATCAAAACCATGTTCAATGGCAGCCTTAACCTCGTTACCACTTACGCAATCAGCGCCAAAGCCATATGACTGCACCATATCCACAACCTTTGGGTTAAAATTGGCCTTCATGGCGTAGTGCACATGGAAATTATATTTCGATGATGCATCGCGGCAGGCATCAAGCGTATTTTTTAACACGCCAAGATCGTAGTAGTAAAAAGGTGTTTCAATATCCTTGAAACGTTGTATGGTATTGTTGTTGAACATTATTGTAAGTCAAAATTAACTTTTTCCATCACGTCATTGCGAGGTACGAAGCAATCTCCGAACTATGCAAGGTCGTTTGTCCTAAAGAGATTGCTTCGTACCTCGCAATGATGCGTTTTTGTTATTTTTTTAAGTCCTCTTCTTTAGGGAGGATTTAGGTGAGGCTCCTAAAACAACCTGCTGTGCAGGCTTCTTAAAACCTCAGTTTTTTCTTCTGTTTTAACCAGTAATGATAGATTGTGGTCGCTGCCTCCGTATGAGATCATCCGTACGGGCACATGCTTTATAGCATCCAGCACCCGTGCTGCATAACCATTTTTTTCGGCAGCAAAATCACCTACCACGCAGATTATTGTGTGATTAACATCTACATCAACAGTGCCGAAACTACCAAGTTCCTTAATGATCTCGCCCAGGTATGTAGTGTCATCTATAGTTACCGATACGGCAACTTCTGATGTGGTGATCATATCTATCGAAGTACGGTAGCGCTCAAATACCTCAAACACGCGGCGTAAAAAGCCATGCGCCAACAACATACGGCTGCTTTGTATCTTAATAGCGGTTATGCCGTCTTTAGCGGCTATAGATTTGATCTTATCCTTCTCGCTGGTATTAGTAATTAAAGTACCTGCAGCCTGCGGATCCATGGTGTTTAGTAACCGAACAGGTATCTTATATTTTTGTGCAGGGAAAACGCTCTGCGGATGTAAGATCTTGGCACCGAAATAAGCTAACTCGGCAGCTTCGTCAAATGATAACTGCGCAATAGGCCTGGTATTGCTAACAACACGTGGATCGTTATTGTGCATGCCATCGATATCCGTCCAGATCTGTACTTCTTCGGCGCGGATACCGGCACCTATTAATGATGCAGTGTAATCGCTTCCGCCACGGCGCAGGTTATCGATCTCACCAAACGAATTGCGGCAAATAAAACCCTGGGTGATGAAAACATTAACATCAGGATGCTTATCCAATAAAGGTGTGAGATGTGATGTGATGTGATCTACAACCGGTTCATTGTCCTCATCTATCTTCATGAAATCCAGCGCAGGCAGTAACACTGATGGCACACCAATTTCTTTTAGATAAATATGATACAGCGTAGTTGATAATAATTCGCCCTGCGCAAGCACTATTTTATCTTCAATAGGCGTAAAAAGATCATTAGCGAAGCCGCTTAGCAAACCAAAATGATGGTTAATAACTTCTTTAGCCTGGCCTGCATACTCCGGGTTATTGAAAAGATCTTTAATAACCGCTTTGTATTTATCCCTTAAAACATTAATAAGCTGAGATGCTTTGGCCTTATCACCTGCAAGGTAGGCTTGCCCAATCTCCACCAAACTATTAGTAGTGCCCGACATAGCCGAGAGCACCACTATTTGCCTTTCGGAACGGTTTATAATATCCAGCAGTTTTTGCATACGGGCAGCACTACCTACCGATGTTCCGCCAAATTTTAAAACTATCATTATTTGTTTTCGTTTACGATAAATGATTGATATTCTTGTATCAATATTTGAGGCGCTAAAAATAGGACTTTAAACCACTTATCTATTTAAAATGATTAAAATAAAATTCGGCACAGATGGCTGGAGAGCAATAATTGCTGACGACTTTACACTTGAAAACGTTAAACGTGTAGCCTATGCTACTGCATTGTGGCTTAAAGACAATTTCGAGAACCCATCTGCCGTTGTAGGCTGCGACCCGCGTTTTGCGGGGCCGATGTTTGCTGATGCAACTACTTGCGTGCTGGCATCGCAAGGTATTAAAGTTCACCGCGCCGAAAACATATTTGTTTCAACCCCGATGATCTCTTTGGGAACCGTACGCACAAGTGCATCGGCAGGTATAATTATTACTGCCAGCCATAACCCACCTGCGTATAATGGTTATAAGATCAAAGCTTTCTACGGCGGACCGGCTACACCGGATGACATTGAAAAAGTAGAGAACCAGATACCGGACACTTTAGACCTTAAACTGAAAACCGTTGCAGACTATGTAACGGAAGGTTTGGTGGAATACATTAACCTTGAGGATATGTATGTTGAACATGCTGAAAAAAGCTTCGACATACCTGCAATTCGCGACAGCGGCTTGCAATGGGCTTATGATGCTATGTATGGTGCAGGCCAAAACGTAATGCGCCGCCTGTTCCCTGACATCACTTTCCTGCATGCCGATTACAACCCGGGTTTTGATGGGCAGGCTCCTGAACCTATCCAGCGTAACCTGCAGGAGTTTGAGCAACTGATCAAACTATCTGAGGGTGAAATTGCATCGGGCTTGGTTACCGATGGTGATGCCGACCGTATTGGTTTGTATGATGCCGATGGCAACTTTGTGGATTCGCACCATATCCTGTTGTTGCTTATCCATTACATGCACAAGGTTAAAGGCGAAAATGGTGAGGTTTACTCAACCTTCTCTTGTACCAGCAAAATCCAGAAACTGTGTGATGCTTACGGCTTGAACAATACCGTAACCAAGATCGGTTTCAAATATATATGCGACCTGATCGTAAACTCTGGTAAACAATTTATGGTTGGTGGCGAAGAATCTGGCGGTATCGCGGTTAACGGCCACATCCCTGAGCGTGATGGCGTTTGGATAGGCTTGATGATATGGGAGTTTATGGCCAAAACCGGTCGCTCGCTCAAAGAACTTGTTCAGGAAATTTATGACGTGGTTGGCAAATTTGCCGTTGAGCGTTATGACCTGCATGTTACCGAAGAGAAAAAACAAGAGATCATCAGCAACTCAAAAGGTGGTAAATACCAAAGCTTCGGCAACCTCAAAGTTGACCGTACCGAAGACCTGGATGGCTTTAAATTTTTCTTTGAGAATGGTACTTGGGTAATGATCCGCCCATCTGGTACAGAGCCTGTATTACGCGTTTACGCTGAAGCCCCTTCAACTGCTGAATCGTTTAAGATTTTGGATACAGTTAAGGCCGAGTTACTTAAATAAGATCAGGATTTACAAAATTTAAGAACGTACAAAATAAGAAAAGGCTTGCTTCGGCAGGCCTTTTTTGTGACCGCTGGTTTGGATGATTAGGTGATTGTATTGATTAGCTTCTCGGGTGATACTCCGTGATAACGCTTTTAAGATACTGCCTGTCCAGGTGCGCGTAGATTTCGGTAGTAGTAATACTCTCGTGGCCCAGCATTTCCTGAACAGCACGCAGGTCGGCACCACCTTCTACCAGATGGGTGGCGAACGAGTGCCTGAAAGTGTGCGGACTTATCTTTTTCTTCAAACCTATTTTCTCGGCCAGTTCTTTTATCAGCAGGAAAACGTAGACGCGGGTTAAACGCTTTCCACGTCGGTTAAGGAATACCAGGTCTTCCTCTCCTTTCTGAATGTTGGTATGCACACGAATCTGCTCAATCCAGATATTGAGCGCTTTTATCGCTTGGCGTGCTATCGGCACCAGGCGTTCTTTACTGCCTTTGCCTTTTACTTTGATAAACTCGTCGTCGGGGTTAAGGGAGAGGTTCGATAAGCGAAGCTCAGTTAGTTCTGAAACGCGCAGACCACAGGCATATAGAACTTCCAGCATGGCTTTGTTGCGGCCGCCTTCGGGTTTGGAGAGGTCAATCGCGGCTATCATGCTTTGGATATCCTCATAACTTAGCGTATCCGGCAGTTTGCGGGCAATGCGGGGCATCTCCAGCAGTTCTGACGGGTCGCTTTGGATCACATCATCCAGCAGCAGGAATTTATAAGATGCTTTAATGCCTGAGAGGATTCGTGCCTGCGAAGTAGCCGTCATTCCCAGATCACTAATCCAGTTTATAAATCCCCGAAGATCTGCAAGCACAAAGTTATCCGGACGGAGTTCGTTTCGCTCGGATTGGGCAAATTGATACAGCTTTTCGATGTCGCGGGTATAAGCCTCGATGGAATTACCAGCAAGCGATCTCTCGAGCTTCAGGTAAGTTTTAAATCCTTTTATTGCCGATGGCCAATCCAAATTATTTTAGTTTTGAAGCTTTATAGCTAAGTTTGAGCAAATGAATATACAAATTATCAACGGGCCAAATTTAAACCTGCTTGGCGTACGCGAGAAATCTATATACGGTAACGCTGATTTTGAAAGTTACTTAGCCGACCTAAAATCAAACTTCTCTGATATCAACATCAGTTACTTCCAAAGCAATGTTGAGGGCGAAATTATAAATAAATTGCACGAAGTAGGTTTCAGTTATGATGGCATTGTACTCAACGCAGGTGCCTACACTCACACTTCTATAGCTATTGCCGATGCTATTGCTGCCATCAACACACCCGTGATAGAGGTACACATATCAAACGTTTACAAGCGCGAGGAGTTCCGTCACCATTCTATGCTGGCTGCAAGTTGCAAGGGTGTGATTGCCGGATTCGGCATGCATTCTTACAGGTTGGGAATTGAAAGTCTTTTGTTGAAATACTAAATCGAAGAAATTCTAAACTCTAAATTCTAAAGCAGTTTTTTAGATGAGATGTTCACGCCCGCGTTCATGAACACCGTGAACGCTCATGAACACCGTGAACATCCGTGAACGCTCATAAACGCTTAGCGATGGTTTGCTTTTAATCGCGCCAAGCTTTTGACTTTTTAATTTTGACTTTTTAATTTGTCAATCCCGAGCTCGGTAAACTTGTGTTTCTTCTTGAAAAAGAAATCCCACACAATGCTCCTGTAGTACATTCCTGTCATCGGTTTACCCCAGGCCCCTTTTGACTTTCGACTTTTGACTTTTGACTTCACAAACAACCGCCTCACAAAGTTCTGATGCGCACGGCTTACCGCCCAGGCATCTTTGCGTTTGCCTTCCATCAGGAAGCGGACAAGGGCCAGCAGATCCATCCAAAAGCGCAGGTTGATCACCCAGAAGGCACGCCAGGCAGGCAGGTTATTCTTTAGCAATAGCAGATTATTACGAAAGTTGAGATAGGTCTTAAAAGGGTTTTCGGAATTGAGTGTCCCCCCACCAACGTGGTAAACGGTCGATTCAGCGCAGTACATCACCTTGTAGCCCATGTTTTTCAATCGCCAGCAAAGGTCTATCTCTTCCATGTGGGCAAAGAAGGTTTCGTCGAAACCACCGGCTTCGTCCCAATATTTCTTTTTCACAAACATGGCGGCCCCTGTGGCCCAAAATACCTCGCCGGTTTTATCGTATTGGCCTTTATCTTCCTCTATCTCGTAGAAAATACGCCCGCGGCAAAAGGGGTAGCCAAACTTATCAATAAATCCACCTGCTGCACCCGCATGCTCAAAATGCGACTTCTGATAGTATGCGCGGATCTTTGGCGCGGCAGCGGCAATTTCACTATCGCTTTCCATCAGCGCAATAACCGGTTCTATCCAGCCGGGCTGCACTTCCACATCAGAGTTTAGCAGGATATAATAATCGGCTTCTACTTTTTCTAAAACACGATTATATCCGCCGGTAAAGCCGTAGTTCTCATTATTCTCAATGATCCGGATCTGTGGATATTTACCCTGCAGAAAAGCCACCGACTCATCAGTAGAGGCGTTATCACCTACAATGATATCCAGGTTGGGCCAGGTAGATGCAAGCACATAAGGCAAAAAGTCGCGAAGGTATTTGATGCCGTTCCAGTTCAATATTACTACGGCAACTTTAGGTGTGTTTGTCATAAGTTCAGATCTTCCGGCTTGTATTTCCACCGGCGATGGCTCCACAGCCAGTACTGCGGCTTTTCCTGTATCAATTTATCTAAATATTGTACGTGCGCCTCGGTTATCTCGTGGCCCTCTGTTTTTTTCGGCTCCTCAATCAAAGGCACCAATGTATAAGTATAATAGCCGCGTTTAACACGGTCAATACGGTAAAACAACACCACTGCATCTATCATCTTAGCCAGCTTCTCAATCCCTAAAAAAACCGCGGTAGGCTGATTTAAAAACGTGGTGAAATAGTTTATCTCGTGCATGTTAGGTGTCTGGTCGCTCACCAAAACGCTAAAACTCAGCTCATTTTTGATAGAGATCATGGTGCGCAGTGTTTGTTTCATAGATACCAGTATGGCACCAAAACGCGCACGCACCTTGTTGAACAAATTATCAAACTGTTGGTTTTTTAACGGCTTATAAACTATCACGCGCTTTTCTTCTGTCAGCATCCCGAAGGCCAGTGCAGCCATTTCCCAGTTACAATAATGCCCTGCCGCCGCAATGATGCTTCTGCCTTTACTAAAATAGTGCTCCACCATCTCGGGGTTGGTAGGTTTCATGCGCTTGCGCAGTTGGGCCTCACTAACGGTGATCATTTTGATGGTTTCCACCATCAGGTCGGCAAGGTAATGGTAATATAGTTGCTCAATTTTGAGCCGTTCGGCCTCGCTCCTGTCCGGAAAGGAATTGAGCAGGTTTTGGCGCACTACCTTAACCCGGTAACCAATAATTCGATATAAAATGAAGTAAAGCACATCGGCAATGCCGTAAAGCAGCCAAAAGGGCAATAGCGAGATAAGGTATAAAAAAAATATACCCACACCCGACGCCGCTTTTCTTAACATTTTTATCAAATTTGCCACAAACATAAAAAATATATATGATTGCTAACGGTGCTGTTTTGCCGATGTTTTACCTGCCCCCCATTGAGTATTTTACCCGGCTTAATGCTTTTAAGCCCGATGTGGTGTTTGATGTGGAAGAACATTTCCCTAAACAAACCTACCGTAACAGGGCAAATATCTACTCGCCAGATGGTTTACTGAGCCTGGTGGTGCCCGTTGTAAAAGGTTCTAAAAATCACACTAAAACCAAAGACGTTAAAATTAGCTACGATTTTAGGTGGCAGCGCTTGCACTGGATGAGCCTGCAGGCCTGCTATCGTCGGTCGGCATATTTTGAATACTACGAAGCCGATTTTGCCCCATTTTATGAAAAGCGTTACGATTATCTCTTAGATTATAACCGGGAACTGTTTGAATTACTGCTTCGCCTTACCAAGAACAAACTCGACATCAGCTTTACCGAAACTTACGAAGCTGAATACCCTGGCCTTACAGATCTGCGCAATGCATTCAACGCTAAAGCCGAACCATCAAAAGAACAAAAGCCCTATTTTCAGGTTTTTGAAGAGCGGAATGGCTTTTTGCCCAACCTCAGCATTGTTGACCTGCTGTTTAACCAGGGGCCTCAGGCTGCAAATTATCTGTAAATAAAAACATGAAATCATACTCAGGCAGGGTACATTATAAACATAAGCGCAGGAAATACGAAGTTGGATCGCAGCCCGGCACGATTGATATTCCTGAGGATGCCAAGAAGCCCAAGATAGAAGTTTTCTCGTTCAACGAGAATGAACTCCAGACCAGTAAGGGGACGGATATGAAAACCATCACCAAACAGATGGCCAAATGTACCGACCATACCCACTGGATAAAAATAAACGGCCTGGGCGATGTGCAACTGATGGAAGACATAGGGACGTTCCTGGGCATCAATCACCTGGTGCTTGAGGATGTTGTAAATACTCACCAACGCCCTAAGTTTGATGAGTACGAGGGTTATGTTTTTGCCACCAGCCGCATTTTATACCTCGATAAGAATAACGAGCTTACCAATTGCCAGTTTAGCGGAATTGTAAAAGATAATATATTTATCAGTTTCGAGGAAGATTACAGTGATTACTTTGATACCGTTAAAGCCCGCTTAAAAGCCGGCAAAGGTTTGATCCGCACCGGCGGACCAGGATTTATTCTGTACTCGCTTACCGATACCATCCTGGATAATTACTTTGTACTGCTTGCCCAACTGGGTGACCGTATTGATGATACTGAAGACCGCCTGTATGACCATGCCGATAAAAGCATCATGTTTGATGCCCAGCAACTGAAACGTACGTTGATCGTTATCCGCCGTGCCTGCTGGCCCGAGCGCGATAAGATAAACGACATGATCCGCAGCGAGAATCCGCTGATAAATAAAGAAACCAAGATCTATCTGCGAGATGCGTATGATCACTGCATACAAGCCATGGATATGGTAGAGAGTTACAAAGAGGTAACCAGTAGCATTATTGACCTGTACCTGAGCATGGTAAGCAACCGCATGAACGAGATAATGAAGGTACTAACCATCATCTCCGTGATATTTATCCCGCTGACTTTCATCGCCGGAATTTATGGGATGAATTTTAGCAGAGAAGATGTACATGGTCATACCATACCAGATAACATGCCTGAGCTTTATGCCCACCACGGTTACGTACTGGCATTAGCCGGGATGTTGGCACTGGCACTGATACAGCTATTTGTTTTTTGGAAAAAGGGGTGGTTTAATAAGCTTTAAGCTACTTAGTGTTTGTTAAACTGTAAGAAATGTGTTTCTTGGGATTAACCAACTCAGCTACGCTTACTTCCAATACCTCAGCTACTTGCATCAGTTTTTCTACCGTAAGTTTCGAATAACCTAACTCAAGCTTTGAATATGCATTTTGAGAACACTGCATTTTTATAGCCATGTATTCCTGCGTGTAATTGCGTTTTTCGCGCAAAGCTCTGATATTAATTATAATGTCTTCTATCTTCTTCTCAAACTCCGACTTCATAGATTTTATTTGGTGTTCAAACAAACTTACGAAGCAGATTAAGGTTTGGATTTAATTATTTAGTTAAAAGTTAATAACATTAATTTATCACTCTTTGCTCAACATTCTCTTCTTCAACCACGCCCTTACTGGTTCATCGTAAAACTTAAGCGCTACATAAGCCAGCACGATAAAGAAAACAAACAATCCTAACGCAACCGGTAATATCTGGTGCATTGGGTCGGGCTTTTTGGTTGCTACCCAAGCGGTATAGACGTAAATGAAAGGGTAATGGGTAATGTAGATAGGGTAAGAAATATCGCCTGAGAATTTACAAAGTTTAGCCCAGCGGCCTTTTATCTCGCCGCCTGCGCCTGCCGCCACTACGATTGGGAATGCGATGATAACACAAGCCGCCTCAAACAAACCATTGAACCTGCTGAAGGTTGGCATAAAGAAAAGCACTATCAGGATTAGCGAGCAAACCACATACGCATTAGGGATACGAATAAGTTTACCGCAACGGTACAACAGCAAACCTGCAAAGAACGGGAACATCATCCTTACAAAAGCTATCCAAAAGGTATCATAACCCCAGCCTGTACCCAGATCCTTATGCCACTCGGCGGTAAAGATCAACGCGATGGCACTGAGCACAACGATTACCCAAAGTCCGGTCTTTGATAATTTTCGGGCGAAAGTGGCGTAAAAAAAGTTGGCGATGTACTCTTGCAGCAAGCTCCAGCATGGGCCATCCAGCGGATGAGTCTCGCCCCAGCCGCGTACATCCGGCGAAGGTAACAAAGTGAAACCTATCAGCGTGATACCAATAAGTTTCCATATTCCCAGGCCATGCGCCATATTGGTGTATGGATCAAACCAATAGACTATTGCCCCTATCAGCACACCCAAAATTACCAGCGGGTGCAAACGTAACAGGCGGATCTTGAAGAACTGTTTTATGGTCATGCCCTTTGCCCAGCGATCGTCATAAGCGTAAGCTACTACAAAGCCGGAGAGTAAATAGAAAAAATCAACCGCCAGGTAACCGTGGTGCATGGGGTGATTAACCGGAATGCCAAAATAGGCTTCCATAAGGTGATAGATAACTACTAAAATAGCGGCAGTGCCACGCAATCCGTCAAGGATGGGGTAATGAGGTTTCATCAATAAGGGCTTATAATCAGGTTATAAGCCTAAAGATATACTTTTTAAGGATGATGACAAAGAGTGGTTTAATATCGAACACCCAATGTTGAATTTTGAATAATGAAATAAGCACAATCGATATTCTTAAATCGAAATTCAGTATTCGATATTAAAAATCTGAAGCCACAACTTCGATATTTTAAAAACTTATCCTACCCGGCAGTATCGCGCCTTTATCTCGCGCAGAATTTTGTCAACCCCATTGGTTTTGATCTCGAAAACGGTGCTAAGCATCATGCCCAGTTTACCGGGCGGGAAACCGCCGCGGCTATGCATCCATTCAAGGTAATACACCGGAATATCGCAAAGCAATTGATTTTGATACTTGCCAAAGGGCATGCGGGTGTTTACAATATCGATGAGTATTTGCGGGTTTGGCGTTAGATCTTCCACGCTATAAATGTAAGCTAATAATTGCTTACCAAAGCCTGCGTACGAGTAAAAATGCGGCTACCGAAGCGGCGACCGCGATACCGGCAATTTGCCTGACATTACTGTTTTGAGGTGGTATGTACCGCACGCCATTTTCATCAGCAACGGCGCTGCTGCCAACATAGCGGCCATCTTTAGGTACCGCAAGTGTTTCAAAACGATTGGCCAGGAAGCTAAGCGCTGTCAGCAATTCGCGGCCACGCATTACCGGGCCGTGCCCAGTGGCAACAATGCGGGGCTGCAACGAGGCCAGTTTACGTACCGACCGCGCGGCTGCATACCAATCTGTAGTTAAATACTTTGGCGGGCCACTTAATTTTTTCATGTAGCTGAGCGCATACACAGCAGATTCTGTACGTGTAGTGGTAAATGCATCACCTGCAATCAGCGTAGTGTTTAGCGGGAAGAACAATGATATATGCCCGGGCGTGTGGCCGGGTGTATGGATCACTTTCCACTCGGGTAGTTCTGGGATACCATCATAAGGGTCAATCTCGCGCAGGTTACGGGTTACATTAATAGGGCTTGTGCGCCACATCCATGAGATCAAGGTCATGAGTCCCCCACCCGCGCCGATATCGGCCGGCGGGTATGATGATCTGCCTGTTAAATAAGGCACTTCCAAGGGATGCACATACACCGGTACATCCCAATACTTCAGCAGCACTTTAAGTGATCCTGAATGATCTGAATGGCCATGAGTAAGCACAATAGCTGTTGGTCTTGTGCCCAAACCGAACAAACTCTCAGCCATATCAATGATCTTGTTTGCGGAGCCCTTTACGCCGGTATCAACCAACACCCAGCCTTTACCCGTGCCACGGCGATTAGCGATCATATATATGTTTACGAAGTACAGGCGCATGCCCCATACGCCCTGCCCTACCTGAAAATATTTAGAACCCATTACGTTAAGTTAATTTTAATTGGTATTAGCTTAACACAAGCTTACTGCCAAAGTTTGTTGCAGCACTAATATTGTTAGTAAGATGGATAATGTGAGAAAAACTGTATTCACAAAAAAAGGCGATAGTTTCCTATCGCCTTTTCTATTATAATTTCGGACTTTATTTTTTTGCGGCCCATTTTTTCTCAAGCACTTTCATCCAGTAACCGCCAACAACGCTGCGGGCCTGGAAACCTACTTGCTTGCCGTTGGTAGTTTCGTGCCAGTCGCTAAGTGGTACGCGGGTTGGGGTTTCGGTAGCGTATTTGTAGATAGGATCTACCAGCGCTTTAAAGTCGTTGGCATTGCTGGTTAACGAGCCTGTCCACATGATCCAGTCAGATTTGGTATAGGTTTTACGGCTATCAAGCTGCAAACCATATTTTTCCTGTTTAGTAAGGTAGTATTTGATCTCCCTGTCATAAACGATTTGCGGGAAAAGGTTCAGCTTAAGCATTTTGTCCCAAACCAGGTTGTATTTCTGGCTCCAGGTATCAGGTTTTTCAAACACCAATGAGTAATGATCACCGGCATCAGCCATTTTCATCCATTTGCCAACGTATTCTTTAGCAATCGCGCGGTACTTTGCTGCGATGGTCTTATCGCCAAGCATATCTGCCATCATGGCGTAAGCGCCAATACCGTTAATCGCTTTAAGCGACAAGTTCGCATTACGCGCCAGGTGACCGGCAAAGTCATCGGTACACAATTGATTAGCGGGGTCTAAACCGTCTTTCACCAGGAAGTTTACCCATGTGGTTAAGGTCTTCCAGTGTTTTTTTGCATACAAGGCATTACCCTCTGCTTTCGCGATTGCCGCTGTTGCCAGGATCATGTTGCCTGATTCTTCAACCGGCATGTCCTCACCATAGGTTTGACCGTTGGCTTGAGGATAGGTACCTAAATCGTGTGCTGCCCAGGGTTTGGCAAATTTGCCGCTTTCGCTGTAGTAGAAAATACCGTTGGTCATGCCTTTTAACAGGTCGGGGTTGTAAACCAGGAACAAAGGTGCAGACGGGTAAGTAATATCTACTGTGTTGATTGAACCATTGCTAAAGTTCTCTTTAGATAAGAACAACAACTCGCCTTGAGGACTGCGCTCTAACGAATGCGCGGCAATAGCCTGGCGATAAGCGATAGCACAAAGCTTAGCATACTCATCACCACCTGCTGCTGCAGCCTGTTTGTACAGTTTACTATCAAATGCAACACATTTAGCCATTGTTGTTTTATAATCAACAGCAGCTTGTGTTAACTGGCTTACAAATGTTTTATTACCGTTCTGGTTCCACCATGGGCGGAGGTCTTTACCAAAGTATTGCACCGAGTAGATCTCATCATAGCCTAATTCAACAAATTTCTCAATCGGTGCAGCACCCACTTTGCCAAAAGGAATAACGGTATTCAGGAATACGCTTGTACCTTCGGTAACTGGGCCGTTTTTTGTATTGCCCGCAAATGAGCCTACAGCCTGGTTATCAGTAGTAACATACTGCGATGCTTTTGCGGCTGCCGGAGCGGCTATATAAAAATATCCCCAATCAATACGTACATCATCGCCACGTTTTTTAAGGATAGGTTGCTCTTTGGTACCGGTTTTAAGGATGCTTAATCCGCCACTAACCGTTTTTGAGGCTACCACTTCCTGCGTAGGTTTGTTACGCGCCAGATCTGCAGATGCACCAAGATAAACCTGTACATTGTGCGTTTTGCCATCATTAGCTTTTACCTTGTAAGTGATATAACTCACCGGGCGCGACATCAGGCTTAAATTCTCCATCAGCAAAGGCGAGGTGAAGGTTAACTCCAGATCTGTGCTACCTGCTTTAAATTTATAGATGGTGCGGGTTGCCGTAACAACTACTGATGTTTGTTTAGCATCTTTTAAACCTTTATAATCTGCAGGCTCAACCTCTTCGGCAAAACCGGCATCTAACCAAGCGCCACCGCCGGTGTTTACACAATGCATTGCCAATACGTTCTCGCCATCTTTAAGCTTATCAATATCGCTTTTGCTTAATGTTATTGGCTGCAGGTCGCCGTTGGCACCATCACTATGGTTTATTTTTTCGCCGTTTAAATAAACATCTGCCTCGTCATCGTGGCGAAGGCGAAGTACAAGCTTATTGATATTGGTTTTGGTGAATGTAAACGTACGCCTGATCCAAAGGTCGTGACTTTTCCAAACCGTTTTGGCTTGCTGAGGATCGTCACCAAACGGTGCAGTACCTGTTTTCCATTCTTTATCATTAAAGTTAGCCTCTTCCCAACCTTTACCCGGGTCGCTCTCTGTGTACTTAACCGAATGTGGTTGTTCCTCTCCTGATGTTACCAAGGTGCGATAGCTTACAGGTTGCTGACCCATAAAACGATAGGTTTCACCATCAACTTTTATCAAACCCAGCATTGACTGGTGTTTACCCGTCCAATGATTTGTGGTTGATTCGTTGAGCTCATCAGCGTTAGACCATACACTAAAATATGGTGTGTGCGTGATAAGAGGATAAGCCGGCGCTTTGGTTGCCTGTGCCCCTGCAAATTTACTTGCAAGCATACCGACCGCCAGGCAGGCGTACTTTAATGTGCTTTTCATGAATATATGTTATTTTAACAGTTATAATTGAGACTGCTAATATAAACAAAAAACCGGTTTAGCCTAATAGTTGTGGTTTTTGCGTGTAAGTTTCCCAAAGTAGCTCACCAAATAGCGTATTTGCCCATGCGAACCAGCTGCGCGTAAACTTGGTTGGATCATTTTTATGGAACGATTCATGCATAAAACCGGTGCCGCCATGAGTTTTTCTCAACATCTCAATACATTCTTTTATTTCGTTGTCATCGCTGCTGGTTAGCGCACGGATAATGATACTGATAGGCCATACCATATCTTTACCAATGTGCGGGCCACCTATCCCCTCGCCTGCAGTGCCTTTAAAGAAGAAAGGGTTGTTGAGCGACAATAACATTTTACGGGTATTGATGTAAACCGGATCGGTATTTTTAATGGCATCAAGATATGGTAAACCTAACAAGCTTGGCACGTTGGCATCGTCCATCAGGTTAAAGCTACCGAAGCCATTCACTTCATAGGCGTAAACTTTACCATAATCGGGATGATCTATCACCGCATGTTTTTGCAAGGCTGCTTCAACCTCTGTTGCCAATGCAGTTAATTCGCCGGCAAGGGCGGCATCTTTTAAAACAGTACTAACTATCTCAGCAGCTTGCTTTAAGCTAACCACTGCAAAGAAGTTTGACGGGATAAGGAACGAGTAAATGGTAGCATCATCGCTCGGGCGGAATGATGAACAGATCAACCCAACGGGCTTAACAGGGTAACCAAAACCATTCATTGGTACGCCATCGGTAGCCCAGGCAGTTTTACGCTGAAACGAATACGGACCGTCATTCTCCTTACGTTGCTGCTCTTTAAAAGTTTTCAGCACGCTTTGGATAGCCGATTTCCAACGGGCATCAAACGGCGAGTTGTCCCCTGTCAGTTTCCAGTATTTATAACCTAAGCGTATCGGGTAACACAGTGAATCTATCTCCCACTTACGCTCGTGCAGGCCCGGTTTCATATTGGTAACGTCGTCTTTCCACTCGCCAACTTTGTTCGGATCATCATAGAAAGCGTTGGCATAAGGATCGCGCAGTATGTTGGTAACCTGGCGATTTATAACACCTGCTACAAGGCTTTTAAGTTCTTTATCTTTGTTGATAAAAGCAAGGTACGGCCAAACCTGTGCGCTGCTATCGCGCAGCCACATGGCATCAATATCACCCGTAATTACGTAGGTATCGGGTTTACCATCAACCAGTTTGTAAGTAACTGTGGTATCAAGGGTGTTAGGAAAACAGTTCTCGAAAAGCCAGCCCAACTCAGGGTTTTTAACTTTTGATTTAAATTCGGTGATAGCTTTCTCAACCGAGGTACTTTTGAAATGGCGCTTAGCCGCAGGTACCCTTACAACCGGAAAAGCAGCGGTAGGTGCTGCCAACGAAAACTTGTTCATTAAAACGCCCGCTCCCAACATGGTGGTGCTGCCTATAAATTGCCTTCTCTTCATTCTTCTTATTTGGTAGTGAAAATTATGGTAGTAAAAGTAAAAAATCTTCCGGCTTTACAACCGGAAGATCATCTCAATGTTTAAAATTTGCCTGCTGCCTTCAACGTGGCAGCAGCTTCTATAGTAGTGAGGCCGCTTATTTGAGTGGTTAGGTCTGTGGCATCTGTTGCTGATGGTTTGGTCTTCCAGTCGGATCCGACAAAGAAATCCGGTCGACTTATCCCCTTTGCAAACAAGGTTTCTGAATTATATTTCAGGAAGGCGGCATAGGTATCTCGCGTTGTAGCGGGTACAGCATCCTTTAGCGTAAGTAAAGTGAGATAGCGTACCAGGATCCCTTTAAACAAACCACCATCGCCCTGGCCTTCGTTTCGTAATAAACCACCCGGAGCCATATCAAGGTCTTTTATGGTAGCAGTAGCATTGGCTATAGCATCATTTAAATAAGCTGCATCGCCGGTTGCGTTGTAAAGTTCCAACGCAGCACCCATAAAAACACCCTGGTTGTAGGTATATTTATTTTTGTCGATGGCGCCGTCGCCATTTCCGTTAATGCCATCCCATATAATACCGCTGCCATCAAGCAACGTACTCTTTAACCATGTATAAAGTTCTTTGGCAATGTCCAGATCGGCCTGATTTTTCTCTAACTGGTATAAACGTGCCGCAAAAATAATAGCCGGTGCATTTGCCGGCGTATTTTTGTAACCCGTTTTGTCTTTATTCCAGGCTATACCGCCACCTTGCTGGTCATTTTTACCGGTTTTAATATCTGTCCAAAGTGTTTTGGCGGCAGTTAGGTAATCGGCATCGTTAGTAGCCTGGTATGCGCGTAAGCTGGCAAGAGCAAGCCACTCCATATCATCATAAAACAGGTTTTCGTACTTGTTACCATTAGTTTTGTAGGTACCAGTGAGTAGCGATTTCATGCGTTGTTTGTACACATCGCTTTTTGTACGCAGGTAAGCATCGGTAAAAGCATCAAGCGTATGTGCCTGCGGCCAGTAGTTGTATTGCGTGTTACCCTGGTTGTTTTGCACAAAGTAATTCCCGTTTGTTGACAGGTAAGCCGCATAAGTTTTATCCTGTAATGTATCGGCCGTTTTATCATAGGTGTACTCAAACTTTTGAGATACCGCTTTATCGCCGTAAAGCGGAAAAGGTTTGTCTTTTAAACAGGATGTAAGCGCCAGCGTTGCTGAACACAACAATGCAAACCGCTTTATATTTTTAATATTGATAGTCATAAAAATGGTTGTAATGTAAGGCAGGCGGAGTGCCTGCCTTACGGTTAAAACTTATTTAGGAACAGTAACGGTATGCGTGTAAGCAGCTACATCGGCGTTGAAAAACACATTTATATCTGCCGTCTTATTATCAAAATCATGGTTGAATTTGAAACAGTAGTTGTACTGAGAGTTGTCTACTGATACCATGTAAAAATATGAAGGCGCGGTAGCAGCAGTTGCAGCACTGTTATCAGAGTTGGTACTGCCGTAGTACTGATCGGTACTTGAACCATCGGCATTTTTAAATGTAAACCTGAATTTGTAACGCTCATCACGGCCCCATGATTCCTGGTGGAACACGATTGATTTGTTAAGGGCAGTCCAGGTTCCATTACCGGCATAATCAAGGTTAAACCAGATCTTGTTATCAGCAGCAAACCATAAACCTACGGTAGTTACTTCTGTTGATTTGTATAAGGCATCGTTAAAGCTTACCTCAATTTTAACCACTTTAGTAGCACCTGTAACAGCAGTTTCGCCGTCTTCAACCAGGCGTGTACCATTGAACGAATATTTTTTGATGATGCCTGTTTTAGCATCAACAAACTGGTAGCTACCTGCCTTTAATGATGTGTACACTTCAAATTTTCCTTCGCCAACTTTTTTCATTTTGATGGCATTGGCTATATCGGCACCACCCTCTGTTGCTGAGCCGGTGATGTAAACCGCATCCGGGCTTTCAAAACCTACAGGGCGTTGAACTGAGATAGCACGTTTTGTAGAAACCGCCGCAAGATTAACACCTCTTGACGAACGTACCGTCCAGATCAGTTTTGCGATCTCCTCTGGTTTTGCACCGGCAAGTGAGGCAACTTTGTTCAGATCGCTGTATGATACGGTTAGCTTGTTGTATAAACCATTGCCATCAGCAGGCGCCGAATAAAGGGGCTTTGAGAAATCGCCACCCTCTTTATCAAACGCCACTTCATATAAAACCAATCCATTGTCTGAAGCCCGAGACTGCTCCCATTCAAATGTTACTGAGCCTGATGCACCTGAAGGTATTTTAATAGCCTTTGCCTCTTCTGGCGCAAACAGCGTGCTAACCGGTGTTACGGTAGCCTTATCTAACGAATTATCTTGCTTTTTGCAGCCTGTTACAAACAGTAGCGCTGCTAAACCTGCAACTAAGCAGTAAAAAATATTTTTCATGATCTTAATTGATTATAAAGTCTTTTTTAACAATTGTTTTAATTACCAGCCCGGGTTTTGGGTGAGGTTAGGGTTAATGGCCCTCTCATCTCTCGGTATTGGCCACAGGTAATTTTTGTTCTTATCAAAAGTGCGCTGGTTTGCACGGATATATCCGTTATCAATACCCGCTGCTCCGTATTTGGCACCATGCGCCCAGCCGTTCAACACGGTTTCTGCAGTTTTCCAGCGGCGGATATCAAATACCCTTAAGCCTTCAAGAGCAAACTCAACACGGCGTTCATTACGTACGATCTCACGCATTTCTGCCTGGCCAACAGCAGGAAAGTTTAATGCTCCCACATCGCTGAAACCAGCACGTGCACGCAATGCCCTTACCGTTTGCGACCATACACCGGCATCCATTTGGCCAAGCTCTGTTTTAGCTTCGGCGTACATCATCAGTATATCGGCATAACGGATAAGGATAAGGTTCACTCCCGACCCAAAGTCGTCTACCTTAGATGTACGGTCGTAATACTTATGTACATAATATCCTGTAGGTGATACGGTTGAACCCGGCACATACTCGTCCTGCGCCGGTTTCGGCGGAACTTGTTTTGGCCCAGGGTCGGTTCCCGGTTTTATGTAGATAGTTTTTAATGAACCATCGCGCAAATCCCATTGGTAACCTTGGTAAACAATAGTATGAGTAAGGCGAGGATCGCGATTTACGTATGGATTGTTCTCATCATAGCCCGATCCGGTTTCGCCCGGCTTTTTACCGTTTGTCATCAGGTAGCTGTCAACCAGTTCCTGGGTTGGTGCAAGCGCGTTTAAGCGGCCACCAACCGAAATTGGAACCATATCCCTTAGATCAGTATGGTATCTGTTATTACCGTTTAAAGTAGCAGGCATAAACTGCAGATCAAACATTACCTCACTATTGTACTCATTAGCCTGATCGAACACACCTGCGTAGGTATTAAACAGTGCGTAAGTGCCATTCGTAGTTTTGCCTATCAGTTTCTCGCACTCGGTAACTACTTCGGCCCAGCGGTTATCGTACAATAACACTCTGGCTTTAAGGGCAATTGCAGCACCTTTAGTAATGCGGCCCTTATCTGCCGCAGCATAAGCGGTGTTTACCGGAAGGTCGGCAGCAGCTTCATCAAGCTCTTTCAGAATAAAAGCTACAACATCGGCCTTAGGTGTACGCGCAATCGTTTTTGATTCGTCTATAGTAAGATCTTTCTGAATCAGCGGAACATCGCCCCACCAGGTCTCTAACAGGAAGTAATGCCATGCACGTAGGAAACGCGCCTCGGCTTTCATTCTTGCTTTGAGGGTAGCGTCCATATTTGGCACCCTGTCAACATTCTCCAGGAAAATGTTTGCTGTTTTTATACCTGTATAATGATCACTCCACTCGCTTTTAAAGCGGCCTAACGATGGGTCATACGTACCAGCGGCTATCGAAGCGACGCCGTTGTTATCGCCGCGGCCGTTAAAAGCATTATCAGACATTGCTTCGTTAAAGAAGAAATTACTGCTGCTCATTATCTGCGAGTAGGCTGTATTTAAAACGCTGTTAGCCTTATCGGCTGTTGTCCAGTAGTTGGCATCTGTAAACCTATCCTGAGGTAACAGATCCAGTTTTTTACATGCTGATAATACCGTAACCAGCATCAGCACGAATCCTATTTTATTGATATTATTTCTCTTCATGTCAATGTGGATTAAAGTGTAAGATCTAAACCAAAACCGTAGTAAACAGGCATTGGATAAGAGCGCGCGCTGTTAGCACCGTTATCAGCTTTAACACTTCCGTTCAGCTCGGTTGATTCAGGATCGATGAACTTCATTGGTGAGAAGGTAAGTATGTTCTGGCCTGTTAAATAAGCCCTTACTTTCCTCATACCGATCTTCTTAGATACCGCCATTGGTAATGTATAACCTATCTGCACGTTTTTAACACGCAGGTATTTACCATCAAAAATGTACATGTCAGATCCGCGGCGGAAGTTGTTCTCATTAGATTGGCTGCCGCTTGCTGCAAGGCGCGGGAAACGGGCGTCAGGATTTTGCGGTGTCCAGTAATCTAACTGGTGCTGGTAAATAACCTGCGAGTAGTTTACGTGGAAAGGCTCAACCTGCTCGCCCCTTACAAACATATTGCGCTTGCCTACACCCTGTAAGAACAGGTTGAAGTCGAAGTTCTTTACGTTAAGGTTGTAAGTGAAACCAAAGGTTAAACGTGGGAAACCATTACCGAAAACAAACTTGTCGTTATCATCTATAACACCATCTTTGTTAACATCCACATAGCGGTTATCACCAGGCGACACCGTTAAACCGGCTGGCTTAGGGCCTGCGTTAACCTCGTCAAGGTTCTGGAAGTAACCATCGCGTTTAAGCGCAACGTATGAACCAATTGGCAAACCTACCTTGTTCAGCAATTGCATCTCATCAGATGTGCGTAACTGATCGCCGCCTTCAAGTTTAAGGACCTTGTTTTTGGTATCGCCAACGTTGAAAGCGAAGCTGTGGTTAAACGCACCGGTTTTAACACGATAGTTGATGTTTAACTCCCAACCACGGTTTTGCACCTCGCCTGCGTTGTAATCAGGTAAGCCCGCACCAAATACGCCCGGCACTACCGGTGGTAAAAGGATGTCTCTGGTTATTTTGTTAAAGTAATCGGCAGATACGGTTAACGCACTTTTGAAAAACGTTGCATCAACACCTATGTTAAAGGTGGCAGCCCGCTCCCAGCGTATATCAGGATTAGCAAATGCAATGCCTGCACCACCTACCGGCGAATTATTGAAGCCATAAACAGAATTATTGATGGTTTGGTCACCATTTTTGATCGGGCCGATAGTGCTCAGGTACTGGTAGTTGTTAACGTTCTGATTACCAAGGATACCGTATGAACCACGCAGTTTCAGATCACCCACATTGTTGCGGTACTCCTGCATAAAATCCTCTTCGGTTACCCGATAACCTGCAGTTACCGATGGGAAGAACGCATTACGATGGTTAGCTGCAAATTTTGAAGATGCATCAACCCTGAAATCGAACTCTGCATAATACCTGTTTTTGAATGAATATGAAGCACGGCCAAACACAGAGTTTAAGCTGGTTTCGCTGGTGTTCAAGTTAGATGGCGATGCATCTATGGTAGTACCTGTAATTGGCGTACCCAGTTCAGGATCTGTAAATTTTAAACGTACATAATTTGAACGATCTGTAGTCGACTCATTAGCCACACCCACCAATACATCAACGTTATGGTCTTTTGCAATAGTTTTTGTGTACTGTGCTAAAAACTGTGCGTTGGTGAACAGGTTCTTGTTGTTATCGTCAGTGGTATTCCTGTCGGCACCGTAGCTGCCTTTTGGTAAAAAGTTTACCTGCATCACGCGGCCAAACATGTGGTTAGATAGCAAGGTACCACCAAATACACCTTTCAGCTTAAAGTCCTTGGTAACGTTTAACTCTGCGGTTAAGTTACCAAATACGTTATCGTTATCGCGTTTGCGATAACCACCTTTTTCAAGGATACCCAGCGGGTTAAACTCAGCCAGTACATCGTTGGTCAGGTAATTACCGTTGTCGTCTTTAATCGGGTAATAGGTTGGTGTACGGCCGGCATCAACAATCAAAGTACCGGTGTTAAAAGAGTGTTCTTTAATTTCGGTACGCGAGTACGCTAAAATACCGGTCACCTTAAGTTTACCAAAGTCTGAGGTTAGGTTCATGCGGTAGTTATACCTGCGTAAACCATAGTCGGGGCCAACCAGGTTACTGCGCTGATCTAACACACCTGCCGAGATGAGATAAGATGATGTTGCATTACCACCCGATAGGCTCAGGTTATGATTTTGCTGCGCTGCATTTTGCAAGATCTCATCCAAGAACCACTTATGATCACCCTCTTGCTGAAACTGGCGGATCTGCTCGGGTGAATAGATAGGTGTTAAGCCCGCATTTACAACTGCCTCGTTACGCAGCATGGCGTTTTCCCATGAGTGTACCGGTTTGTAACCAACACGCGGCACCTGTACACCCGCCTGTCCGTTATAAGTAAGTGTTGCAGCAGAATTTTTGCTACCTTTTTTGGTGGTAACTAAAATTACACCGTTTGATGAACGCGAACCGTAAATGGCAGCACTACCCGCATCTTTTAATACCGAAACGCTTTCGATATCATTAGGGTTAAGCAGGTTAAGGTCGCCACCGGTAATACCATCGATAACTACCAGCGGGTTGTTGTTACCAAAGGTACTTACACCACGGATGTTTATAGTTTGATAAGCGCCCGGCTCGTTACTGGTTTGCTGTATGATAAGGTTTGGAGAAGTCCCCTGCAAGGCTTGCGTAAGGTTTACCGCAGGTTTGCCTTCAATGGCTTTAGCAGTTACCTGATCAACCGAACCGATAACATTAACTCTTTTCTGGGTGCCGTAACCAACAACCACCACCTCGTTCAATGAGTTTGAAACGGCTTTCAACTGCACTTTGAAATTGGTTTGGCTGCCAACAGGTATCTCCTGCGCCTCAAAACCAATAAAGCTGAATACCAAAACTGCATCGGGGCCTGGTGCATCAAGAGCAAAACGACCATTAACGTCAGTAACCGTTCCTATACCCGTTCCTCTAAGCTTAATGCTTACGCCCGGCAAAGGCAGGCCGGTATCATCGGCAACTGTACCTTGTACACGTATGGCGTTTGCCACGCTACCTGATACTGCGCTAAACGTTACAGGATCATTCCTATCTGAAATGACAATTACATCATCAATAATTTTGTAACCCAGGTTAAACGGAGTTAAAACCTGATCGAGCACTTCTTTAACGCTCTTGTTACTTACGTTTACATTTACCTTGTAGCTTTGCTTTAACAGGTTATCTGCGTATGCGAATTTAACCTGATTGTTAGATGCAATTTTATCAAGCACATCCGCAAGCTTTTGGTTTTTAGCCTGTAGCGTTACGGTTTGCTCTAAAAATCTTTGTCCGTATGATGTATCTGCAATCGCAGTTAAACACATCAAACACACAATAAAGCAGGCAAGCGAGGTATATTTCATTAATATTAATACATAACGAACTACTCCATTTGATAATAGAGATATATTCATAGATTTGAATAAATTAAAGTGTTTGAAATTCAAGTGATACGCTAAGAAATTCGACCCTCTTGGTGCGTACACTTAATAATAACCCGGCATTTTAATCGCCCTGTTCAAATGCCCATTTGATCAGGGTTTTTTTATGTATTTATGTCCTCATGCAGTATTTAATTTAGGTTAATTGATTTTGGTTATCTATTAATTACAATTGGTTGTTATTCATCATCAGCAGCCTTTGCCCGTCAATTTGTAGCTGTTACCATCCACACTCTGCTGAGCCTTTCCCTTTACCAGTTTGGCAACTATCTTCATCACATTTTGTAATGACACATTAGTAAAATTGGCCGTAATTGAACATTGCGACAGGTTTGCGTCAGCCTTAACCTGCACCGCAAAGCGGCGTTGTATAACGTTCAGCACTTCGCTTAAAGGCATATTTTTCACAATGAAGTTTCCTTCTTTCCAGCCCGATAAAGCACTGATATCTATGTTTGCTACAGTTGTTGCCGTATGTGTTTTCTTATCAAAAAGAACTTCCTGTTTTGGCGTAAGAAAAACCGTTTTGTTAGATGGTGCCATTACCCCCACCTTACCGGTTGCCACATCAACTTTTACAAAGCTCTCTTTGGGGTAAGCTTTAACATTGAAGCTGGTACCAAGCACCTGTGTGCGCACATCACCACTACGAACAATGAACGGCATTTTATCATCATGCGCAACCTCTAAAAAGGCCTCGCCTGTTATGGTTATTTCTCTCGTCTCTCCACGAAAGGTTTCGGGATAGGCCATTTTGCTATCGCCATTAAGCCAAACCTTGGTACCATCTGAAAGGGTAAAGCTCGCTACCTGGCTGCCGCCTGTTGCTAATTGCTTTTGTGCAATTGGCGATACCATATCCATCACCTCATATTTATGCTGATACAGCAACCCTGAAGTGGCAAGTACCACAATAACAGATGCTGCGGATATCCATCTTTTCTTAACATTGTTTTTACGTGCCGGCATAGCATCTATCTGATCCGTAATGCGGCTATACACCGTATCCCGGTCAAAATCATTTGCATCCGCTTCATTGCCAAGTTCCAGCTCGTCAAAATATTTTTGAACAAGGTTTTCCTGCAAAGCGCGGTCTTTGGCCTCTATTTTTTTTCTCAGAAAAGTGAACTTTCTCATTCGGTTTATAGGTGTAAGATGCTGTGCACGGGCCTACCCCCTAAGTCAGCGTGAAATATTTTTAAGATTTTAAAAACAATCCCGGTTTGCGTTCATTGCCGCTGGCTTCAGCCAACGGAACGTCGCAGGGACTGTAATGGCCTTAGCCAAAGATGAACTTACGTTAGCCGTTGGCTAAAGCCAACGGCAATGAACAGAATCTATTGACAAATTTGTATCAGAATAATTGCAGCAACAATGCAGCAGTAATGGCGGGCAGATAATCGGTAAGGCCGGTACGCAGATGGCGCAGGGCAATGGTCATTTGGTTCTCAACAGTTTTAACAGAGATATTTAACCGCAGGGCGATCTCTTTGTTGGTGAGATATTCTTTACGACTTAGCGTAAATATTTCGCGACAACGATCCGGCAGGCGGCCAACGTTCTCTTCCAGTATGGCTGAGATGTCGCTTTGCAATACTTTGCTATCTGTTGAATATCGCTCGGTAAGCATGGCGATAGCCGAAAGATCTAAAGTAGCTTTCTTTGCCCGGATATACATCAGCACCCTGTTCTTAATAGCAACTTTTAGGTACCATTCTAATGACGAAATATTAAGTGATGAACGCTTGGCCCAGAGATCAACAAATAACTCCTGCACAAGGTCTTCGCACACATCCTTATCGCGGAACAGATTGTACGCAACTGCATAAACTTTGGGCGAATACTTATTGTAGATCACCTCAAAGGCCATGCGGTCATCATCCCGCAGCAAACTAAGCAAGTCGGCATCGGGCCACATCTGATATTCCTTCAGTGGGTGCATAGCGAAGATGAAAGTTATTTATTGATTAAAATTGGTAAGGCATAATTACAAAGTTTATTTGAAATTTAAAATACCTTAGTGTAAATGGTTGTAAAAATCCGGAGACACCTTCGGGGTAAGATAAAATGGCAACAAAACAATCTGTTAGTTAAACAATTATTAATCTATGGCAACGGTAGCGTTAAGCAGTAAGGCCGGCAAATGGATAATGGTGTCATGCATAATGGCATCAGCCATGGCATTTATTGATGGCACGGCGTTAAACGTAGTTTTGCCAGCCTTGCAAAAAAACCTAAATGCAGGCGCTACAGATCTTTTCTGGTTACTTAACGCCTATTTACTGATACTTGCCGCACTTATTATTATCGGTGGCTCGCTGGGCGATAAACTTGGTCGCAAGAAGGTTTTCATGGCCGGGATATTTGTTTTTATCTGCGGTTCGGCCGCCTGCGGCTTTGCTGTGGATGTTACCTGGTTAATTATTTTCAGGGTGTTACAAGGCTTGGGTGGGGCGTTTATGATACCAGGAAGTTTATCGCTTATCTCCTCTTCTATCAACGCCAAAGAACGCGGCAAGGCCATCGGCACGTGGTCGGCGTTTACAACCGTAGTTACCATGGGCGGGCCAATTTTAGGCGGCGCTTTTGCGGATGCAGGTTTATGGCGGTATATCTTTTTCATCAATATCCCAATCGGTGTAGCAGCACTCATCATCCTCTGGAAACAAGTTGCTGAAAGTCGCGAAGCCGACGAAGGCTCTGCAATAGATATTTGGGGAGCAACGACCATAGCTTTGGGCTTAGCTACTTTAACGTTTGGTTTTCTGCGGATGCCAGCCTTAGGTTTTCAGCACTGGCAGGTGTATGGCTCACTTTCTACCGGTATTGTGTTGCTTTTTGTTTTCGTGATTATCGAGAAGAAAAGCAAACATCCTATGATGCCCTTGCAGCTTTTTAAAAATATGACTTTTAGCGGGGCTAACCTGCTTACACTGTTCCTGTATGCAGGCCTTGGCGCGGGTATGCTGTTTTTGGGTTTAAACATGGTGCAGGTACAGGGTTACAGTCAACTGCAATCGGGTTTAACATTTTTGCCGTTTACCTTGCTGATGATCAGCATTGCCCGTTTTGCCGGCGCTTTAGCTGACAAGCACGGGCCGAGGTTATTTTTGATAGGTGGCCCTACCCTGGCAGGCCTCGGGCTGTTGGTACTCTCGTTTGTAAAACAAACCAACGGGCCGTCCGACTACTTGACGACATTTTTTCCGGGTATCGTTTTGTTTGGTACCGGCATGTCATTCACGGTGTCGCCATTAACTGCTGCAGTAATGGGGTCGGTAAGTGAACATTTTTCTGGCGTGGCGTCGGGGGTTAATAATGCTATCACGCGTGTAGCCAATGTTTTTGCTAACGCGATATTGGGGGCACTGGCGGTTGTATTTTTCTCGGGTGCATTACAAACAGAGCTAAAAAATGTACAACTATCAGGTAACACCAAACAAGAAGTCTTGCATCAAAGCAGTAACCTCGGCAACGCCAAACCACCGAAAAATATCCCGCGAAGCGAAAAACAAACTATAAAAAAGGCTTATAAACAAAGCTTTATTTCGGCTTATGGCAACGTTATGCGTATCTCGGCTTTGCTTGCTTTTACCGGTGCTTTAATGGCTTTATTTTTTATCAGGAATAGCGCTGTAAAACAGCAAACTAACAGATCATCGGCAGAATAAATCACAGTACCGCATAGTAATCATCATAAAAAATGTGATATTACAGCCGCTTATTAACCTATTTAAAACCATACCATGAACAGAGGCAGTTTTTTAAAGAACAGCGCGCTTGCCGCCGGTGCAGTATTAACAGGTAACGCCGTTTTGGGCAGTACAGCCGCAAGCTGCAATAATGATGTTGCCGTGACTACGGATGTTGCCGGTAAAACGTTTAACCTTAATTATGCCCCGCACGATGGAATGTTTAAAAACTCGGCCGGTAATGATTTCCTCGATCAGATCAATTTTATGTACGACCAGGGTTTCCGTTCTATTGAAGACAATGGCATGGCCGGTCGCTCGCCTGCCGAGCAGGAGAAAATAGGTAACCTGCTCTCAAAATTGGGCATGCAAATGGGTGTCTTTGTGGTGGATAAAGGCGGCAACGGTGCCAACACTTTAGCAGCCGGTAAGCAGGAATATATCGATATATTTTTAAGAGGCTGCCGCCAGGCCGTTGAAGTATCAAAACGATGTGGTGGTAAACTGGCGACAGTTGTTCCGGGAGATTTTCAACGTAACCTGCCTTTGGATATTCAGAATGCCAACGTGATTACGGCGCTACGCAAAGGAGCCGAGATATTGGAGCCGCACGGCATCGTGATGGTGCTGGAGCCATTGAGCGATACGCCCGACCTTTACCTGCGTACCTCTGCACAAACTTATATGATATGTAAAGGGGTAAACAGTCCATCTTGCAAGATCTTATACGATATGTATCACATGGCCAAAAACGAAGGTAACATGATCAACAACATCAAACTTACCTGGGATGAGATCGGCTATTTCCAAATAGGTGATAATCCCGGCCGCAACGAACCTACCACCGGCGAAGTGAATTACAAGAACATCTTTAAGTTTTTGCACGAGAAAGGTTACAAAGGCGTTTTAGGCATGGAGCATGGCAACTCTCGCCCGGGCAAAGAAGGTGAACAGCGCGTAATACAAGCTTATCGTGAAAGCGATAATTTTATGTAAGATTTACCTCGGTTCGTAAGCGTAAACCACTTGAAAAGGCACACTTTTTAATTTCGCAGCTAACTGGCCGATGCTCAAGTCTTCAGCTTGTGGGGTTGGTTCGCACACTGAATAGATCTTGCCGTTGTACACAATAGGCTCTCCTATTGGCTTATCAAAACCTACGGCCATGGTGATGTGCGTTGGGTAAAGCAAAGCGATCATGGGTAAGTTGTAGATCTCTTTTACCAGATAAAAGAATAATGCTGCGCGGTCGTCGCAATCGCTATATTTGGATGCAAGGGTCTCGCCCGGCGATAACCGCTTTTCTTTGCCATAATTCTGTTCATCATCCTCATACAGGAAGGCATAGCGGGTAAAACGCATCAGGTAATCCACTCCTTTTTTCTCATCCATACCTTTGATATTCTTTTTAAGGATCGGGATCAGTGAACCATAAGTTTCTTTACTTAAGGGGATGTTAAAGTAAGTTCCAAAATCCACTCCCGGATAGTTGATAAACGCCTTTTGCTGATCGGCATTTACTTTTATTTTAAAGTGGTAGGTTTTGTGAGCGTATTGAAACGACAAATCTTTCTCTACATCCCTATCCGGACGAAAATCAGGCATCATGGTCACTTTGTAAGAGAAAGGTTTTATTGCCGGGGACATAGATAGCGCAACCGGAATTGGTGGATCATCGTTAAGGTTGGCGTTGCCGTAATCGTGGATGTTTAAACAAACAAACTGCTTGCCATCCACCATAAAATATGGAATGTCTTTTATATCCTCGTTGTTATATACATAAAAGATCACCCTGTTTTGTGATAAGGCTAAACGTGCATCGTATCCCGAGTGATTCAGTATAAACCATTTGTAGAAAGTATAACGGGCATAGTTATCTTCTTTAGGCGATATTTCTTGTGCTACACGGCGTATTAATTGGTAATACAGCCAATCGTTAAGATGATGCTCTGTTTTGTAAGCAATGAGGGAATCAATTAATGGTTGATAGTTACCAGCCTCTATTTTCTGTTGAGCCTGCTGCAATTCTTTTGCTGCAGGCGATTGAGGTAAAGTAATTTCTATTGATCGATCTGAGTTGACAATAAAGGGATCTTTATAAAAATCAACGCGTATTTGTTTCTCCTGTCCGCAAACAAAAGTCGCGGATAGCACAAAGCTGAGTATCAGGAAAAAGCAAAAAAAAGCTCGCATTGGTTTAACAATCAGATAACATTAAATGTACGATTAATTAACGTTTATTTAATGCAAATGATTGTAGAAATTTCTCAGATTTTTGATGGAGCCAGCCCGAATTTGTTCTTGAATGCATACGAGAAATGCGATAAGTCTTCAAAACCCACATCCATATAAACATCTGAAACAGAACGACCCTTTTCTTTTATCTTGTAATAAGCCTCCTGCAAACGACGGTGCAGCAGCCAGTTCCCCGGCGTGGTATTAAAGATCTTCTCGAAATCGCGCTTAAATGTTGCCAGGCTACGGCCGGTTAAGTAGGCAAATCGCTTCATCTGCACATTAAAATGGAAGTTCTTTTCCATAAAGCTTTCCAGGTCTATTTTGCCGGGGTCGCTAAAATCAAAAAGTATATCGGCCAGTTGTGGTTGGGTTTGCAGCAGTATCATTATAGCCTCGTTAACTTTAAGCTGCTGTAATTGAGGGTTTATCTCAGTACCTTCTTCTCGATATGGCGCAAGCGAATCCATAAAGCTTTTGTAGAGCACATACGGGTTCAATTTTACGATGGTTTCGATCTGTTGATGCACGGACGGCTTATAGCCATGCTGCATGCTAAAGTTGCGAAGCGTTTCCTGATCAAGATATACCGATACCGACTTAAACTCGCCGCCACCGGGAGGCGGCTCTTTGACATACTTAATGAGATTATTACGCCTGAAAAACCTGAAATCGCCTTCATTAAAGACGTTAGTATGTTCTCCGTCACTCACGGTGAACCTGCCCGAGATCTGGTAACTAAACACATGCTCGGGTACAAACTGTTCGCCTTCCCTGCTGCGGGAATAGTAGCAGGAATACGCGATCATCGGTCTTTCGCTTGAAGCCATTTCAGTCAAAAATAAAATCATTCAAAAATAAATGGCAGGACTGTGCAAACCCTGCCATTTATCACAATTATTTCTTCAAAGTTAGGAAACGTTTACCGGCTTCTGTCTCAAAGAAATTCTCTGCATCATCAGCATCCGTAGATAAACTGATTTGCTCCCATTTCTCCAGCTCACGCAGCTTGGCTGCTTCAGAATGTTTTACGATACCCACAGCTTCGCTGCCTAAAAGCAGGTGCAGCGGAGGCTCGGGCATACTCACAACATCGATCATCACTTTAGCTGCCTTATCAGGGTCGCCTATGGGTTTAAAGCTGCCGCTTTTAAATTGCTCAATGCGTTTGTTAACCATAGTGTACCCCTCAATTTCGGGCGCGTAGGTCATCGAGTCTCCTGCCCAATCTGTGCGGAAACCGCCGGGCTCGATACAGGTAACCTTTATATCAAAATCAGCTACTTCGATTGCCAAACCTTCGCTAAAACCACTCAATCCAAATTTTGCAGCCTGGTAAATAGATACGCCACCACTCCCTACTCTGCCACCAATAGAACTGATCTGCAGGATATGCCCTGATCGTTGCTTGCGCATATAAGGCAGCACGGCACGGGTGATCTCGATAGGTGCGTATAAATTTGTTTCCAGCTGGCTGCGCACTTGCTCATCACTATAAGCCTCAACCGCCCCGGTGATACCAAAGCCGGCATTGTTCACCAATACATCTATCCGCCCGAAATGCTCAACGGTATCATCAATAACTTGATGTACCTGCTTATAATCAGTTACATCCAATTGGACAGGATAAATTGCATCAGAGTATTTTTCTACAAGATCGTTTAAGCTATCGATGTTGCGGGCAGTTGCGGCTACTTTATCGCCATTTGCCAAAACTGCTTCAGTAAGGCTGCGTCCTAATCCTCTGGAGCTTCCTGTTATAAACCATATTTTTGCCATAATCTTTTGTTTTTTGTTAAAGCAAAATTAGGCAACCATCGAAAGGTAGATTTTGTTGTAAAGCTCAAATTGCTTTGTTTAAGAGCTCAGGTCGTTTAATCCTTTAGCTTCATGTCATTAATATCATCCAGCAAAAAACAATGGCTAAAACTGGTCATCCCGGTTTTAGGGTAGTAATTAACTGCTTTAGGGGCAGCCAATAAGATCAGCTTTGCTTTTATAGCGTGTTTTTTTGTCTCGTAAATTAGTTTGGCACCAATACCCTTCTTTTGGTAATTCTCGTCAACCGCGAGGTCGGACAGGTAGGTACAGAAAGCAAAATCAGTTAACGCGCGGGATACACCAATCAACTTACCGTCCACCCGTGCAGTAATAATAAGGTTTGCGTTTTGCAGCATATCTTCAATACGCTCAAATTCATCCACAGGCCTGCGTTCGGCGAGGCTGCTGCGTTTTAAAACGTCAATAAACTCGTCGGGACTCAATGTTAGTTCACGCTGATAAATTACAGAAGATGCAGCCATAGTTATTGGTTTATAAATTCAATATAGTCAAATATCGTTAGTACAGGTATAATGTATGTAGTCCAATAAACAGAACTGAATTAGTCCAGAGACAGCCTCTATTAAAATATTGGCGCAAATGCCCCTCTTATTTGCCGTCATTTCCCTTTGGGTATATAAACTTGCGCTATATCTTTGATATTGTACCTAAGAACCAACAAAATGAGAAATGTTATCTGCGCCATGAATTTCAGCATCGATGGTTGTTATGACCACACTAAGCTGAGTGGAAACGAAGAAATCCATGAATACTTTGCCGACTTGCTTAAAGACGTTGACCTTACCATTACCGGGCGTAAAATGTACGAGATAGTTAACCCCTATTGGATGGAAGTAGCCAAAAACCGGTCAGGAACGGAAGGTGGTAATAAATTTGCAGATCGTATAAAGAATACCGACACCATTGTAATTTCGACTACTATGGAAGAGGTTGATGGCGGCCCGCGCATTATAAGGGGTGGTTTGGAAGATGAGGTTCGCCGTTTAAAACAGTTGCCGGGCAAAAAGATATCCATCGGCGGGATGAGCGTGGGCGAGCAGGTATTGGCAGCCGGTTTAATAGGTGAGTTTTACATGGTGATACAACCTGCAATTGTTGGCCAGGCCCGCGTATGTTTGAA
>JAESTD010000146.1 GCA_016763755.1 Mucilaginibacter sp. | reverse complement strand
GCCGCCTTCCAGTCTTTCCTGTACAGCATCTTTGTCGGCGTCCCGGTCGTCGGCTCGGGTATCAATGATATCATCCGGCCCGGTCAGGTTTTCTATGGGTTCTTGTTGGTTGTTTGCATTCATGTATCAAATGACGCAATTGGCGTACCAAAAGTTTTTCCTGCTGTAAAGTCCGCCCGCTTTCTGACCTGTTTAACAGTACTTTAATGATTGAGTCTAGTACAGTAGCGAGTTAATTCATTTTTTAATTTAACTGATGATCGCATCCGCCGCCGGTCGGGTAATATCTTTGCCTACCCCGGTCTTTTCGGTGAGTAAGGATGCCGCAAGGTCCCTGGCCTGATCTTTCATATTTTCTTTTACACGGCCGGTAAACATTTTAGCTCTTTCGCTGAAAAGAAGCCAGCTCAGTCCGCCCGCTACAACTGCGCCTGCAGCGATCGCCCCGATCAGCAGGCTTTTATTTTTTCTTTCCGGTAGAATTTTCATGGTTCAGATTCTCGTTTGATCAATTTTCTTCTTTATCGCTCTCCGCCTCTGCTTTTTCAGCTGCTTCGTTCAAATTGGTACTGATCGGATTGGCAGCAAGTAATCTGGCCATAAAAGCAAGGTTGCCTGTCATGTAACGCAGGCTTTTATTGGTATAAAGGTAACGCTCGCCGCCTGCTTCTACGTAGTCCTTCTCCCCACCTGCTTTACCAGTCCAGTAAGCATTTACGTTTGGAGGAATGGTGAAGCCGACTTCCTGTAGTGACCACAGCACCTGCGCCGCGCAGCTGTGTGCGCCATCTTCGTTTCCCGTGATCAGGCAACCGCCCACTTTGTTGTAAGGCATATACTGGCCCGTTTCCTTGTCCATCAGGTTCTCATCACGGAAGATCGCATCCAGGCGTTCGATCACTTTCTGAGAGGTGGATGCCAGGTGCCCCATCCAAATGGGGGTTGCAATGATAAAGATGTTACAGGCTTTGATCTTTTCCAGGATCTGCGGCCATTCGTCACCATTGCCTTCGTCGGATGTGTTGCCGGTCAATACCTGATAATCATTCAGGCGGATGATGTCGGTCTCTATTCCCTGTTCCTGCAGTTGCAGGCTTGCTTTTTCGGCCAGGGCGCCTGTATTGGAGAAATTGGGACTGCGTTTTAAGGTGCAGTTGATGATCAATGCTTTCATGGGTGTATTTTTATATGGTGGTAATAGATCCTTTTTGTTTAGGGTTGTCCCGAGCCGCCCGATGAGCCGTAAACCTGGCCGGTGGCATAACTGGCATCGCTGGCAGCTAACTGCACATAGATCGAAGCCAGTTCCACGGGTTGCCCCGGACGACCCAGTGGGGTTTGTCCGCCGAATTGTTTGAGTTTCTCCATGGTAGCTCCTCCGCTTACCTGCAGAGGTGTCCAGATCGGTCCGGGTGCTACGCCATTTACACGGATACCTTTTGGGCCTAATTGCTTGGCCAGTGATTTGACGTAGTTCATGGTTGCGGCTTTGGTCTGAGCATAATCATAGAGATCTGGTGAAGGGTCATAGGCCTGCTCAGAGGTGGTGCCGATAATGACAGAGCCGGTCTGTAAGTGTGGTAATGCGGCTTTGATCGTCCAGAAAGGCGCGTAGATATTGGTTTTCATGGTGTGGTCAAAATCTTCGCTGGTCACATCCATGATCGATTTACGCGTTTGCTGGCGGGCAGCATTGTTCACCAGAATGTCCAGGCCACCCAATTGTTTTACAGCTTCATCGACCATCTTTTTACAGAACGCCTCATCACGCAGGTCACCCGGGATGGCGATGGCTTTTACACCTGCTTTTTTCATCAAAGCGATGACTTCCTGGGCGTCGGATTCTTCGGTCGGGAAATAATTGATCGCAACGTCCGCACCCTCTCTTGCGTAAGCGATAGCGGCCGCGCGGCCCATACCGGAGTCTCCGCCCGTGATCAGGGCTTTCCTGCCTTTTAACCTGCCGGAACCTTTGTAGCTGGTTTCGCCATGGTCGGGTCTCGGGTTCATTTTACTGACCAGTCCCGGCCACTCTTGTTTTTGTTCCTGGAATGGTGGTTTTGGGTATTTGCTTGTCGGGTCTTCTAAGGATTGGTTTTCCATCGGTTTTTCGTTTACAGCACCGAACGCCGGCGCTACAGCAGCTGCCGCAAGGGTCGTGCCTAAGCCGGTGACCATTTGTCTGCGGCTCATCTTATCGTTGTTTTCCATTTTGATCACCGGCGTTAATTGTCTTGTTGGATTGATTTCATATCGATCACGAAGCGGTAGCGGACATCTTCATCTTTCATGCGATCGTAAGCTTTGTTAATATCTTGGATATCGATCATCTCTACTTGTGGCAGGATACCGTGCTTGGCACAGAAATCCAGCACCTCCTGCGTTTCAGCTATACCGCCGATCAGCGATCCGCCGATACTTCGTGCTTGTGAGGCCATTTCCATGTTGTTTAGCGGGGCTTTGTAAGGCGCCAATAAACCGACGGTCACCAGGTTGCCCCTGCGGTGGATCAGTGAAATATATGGGGTAATATCAAATGGATCGGGAATAGTTACCAGGATGAAATTGAAGTACTTTTCATACTGCTTCATTTCATCCTCGTTCTCGGAGATAATTACATGGTCGGCACCGAGTTCAGTAGCACTGGCGCGTTTTTCTTCTTTGGTGGTAATAGCCGTAACTTCTGCACCCATGGCTTTGGCGATCATCACCCCCATGTGCCCAAGGCCGCCGATGCCGACTACGGCAACTTTATCACCAGCCTTTACGCCCCAATGGTTCAATGGTGAATAGGTAGTGATGCCCGCACAAAGGATTGGTGCTGCTTTACTGATGTCCAGGCCTTCGGGGATCCGCAGTACGAAGTCTTCTTTGACCACCAGGTTATCGGAATAGCCGCCGAAAGTATTATATCCGGAGCCGTCCGGTACGAAGTAACCGTTATAGGTCATCGTAGGGCCGTGCGGGTGCTCGCAGAACTGTTCCTCTCCTTCCTGGCAGGCGGAGCAGCTTTTGCAGCTATCGATCATACAGCCCACACCAACGATGTCTCCGGCTTTAAATTTAGTGACCGCTTCACCTGCATAGGTGACCTTACCGATCACCTCATGCCCCGGGACACAGGGATAAAGCGTGTTTTTCCAATCGTTCTCTACCTGGTGCACGTCCGAGTGGCAGACGCCACAGTAAAGTACTTCAATGAGCAGTTCGTCCGCCTGGGGTGCGTCTCGCTCAAAATCCATAGGTTTCAGGGTTTCCCCGGCGATCAGTGCGCCCGATGCACCATATGCTTTGGTTACTATTTTTTCTGTTGTTGCTTT
>JAESTD010000003.1 GCA_016763755.1 Mucilaginibacter sp. | reverse complement strand
TGATGGTGATATCATCGATATTGATACGGTTGCTACCGCCGGTTAACTTACGAATTTCTAAACGTACAGTGCCGGTCACCGAAAATGTGAAGGTTTGTGTTTGAAGTGTCGCGCCTGTAGTTACTGCAGATCCTGTTTGTGTCCAGCTGCTACCACCGTTGGTTGAGTAAAATAACCCCCAGGTACTTGCAGCATCGCCGCTGTAGGTAGCATGCTTGATAGTTACGCTGCTTATGCCGGTAGTAACGTCATACAGCATGGTGATCTTACCGGTATTGCGTACCCGTGCAGACCATGAACCTACACGTTGATCTGCAGCGAGGTTACCGATCAATGCATCATACAAATTCCATTGGGTACCGGTAATGGTAACATTATCGCCTGACGCAGAGCCAGCCGGAGAAACGTCATAAGCAGTTTTAGGGCTGGTAGCACCCACTTCAAAACCTTGGGTAAGGGATACAGCATCGACTTTAATAGTCCTGCCTGTAGCAGTTTGCTGCGCAGAATCGTTTAACGGAGAAGATACCGGTTCATTTGCTATTTGGCAGCTTGAGGCAATAAAAACCGTGGCTGCAAGTGCAAGTGCTTTAAGC
This sequence comes from Mucilaginibacter sp., assembly GCA_016763755.1. Classification (GTDB taxonomy): domain Bacteria; phylum Bacteroidota; class Bacteroidia; order Sphingobacteriales; family Sphingobacteriaceae; genus Mucilaginibacter. The sequence goes on along the minus strand of JAESTD010000003.1, from coordinate 2,835 downwards.
GTAATTTTGTTGAGATGTTTCACAAGATGTTTAGTGATTAATACTTTATATATCCCAAAACTCCTTCATTAACCTCAAACTTTTGTGCAAATTATATTAACTTATTATTAATTTTTTCGTGAAGAGATAACGATGTTTATTAAACAAAAAGAGCCGCCATAAGGCAGCTCCATTGTCTGAACTGTGTTTAACAAATGCTGCAGACCGGCGAATTTATCAATCAATCACATAGCCGTGTAACGTCCGGTCTGCTATCCTTCGGCACTTATCCTTCATTCGCATTCATAAACACAAAGTTGTTATCAAACATATCCAGCTTTATCTTACTGTCCCTATCCACTTTGCCAGCAAGGATCTGTTTTGATAATTCGTTCAGTATTCTCTTTTGGATCACCCGCTTGAGCGGGCGGGCACCAAACTGCGGGTCGTAACCTAACTGGGCCAGCCAATCAAGGGCCTCGTCTGATGCCTCGATAGTGATACCCATTTCTGCTAATGTCTGCTGCACTTGTTTAAACTGCAGTTTCACAATATCCCCTATCTCATCACGACTCAGCGGAGTAAACATGATGATCTCATCTATCCTGTTCAAAAACTCAGGGCGGATGGTTTGCCTCAACAGGTTAAACAACTCGTTCTTGGTTTTGGCTATTACTGCTTCCTTATCGCTGTCTTCAAAATCCTGGAAGTTTTCCTGGATAATGTTTGAGCCGATGTTAGATGTCATGATGATGATGGTATTCTTAAAATTCACCACACGGCCTTTATTATCCGTTAGGTGGCCATCATCCAACACTTGTAACAAGATATTAAACACATCGGGGTGCGCTTTCTCTATCTCATCCAGTAATACCACACTGTAGGGCTTACGGCGCACAGCTTCGGTTAACTGGCCGCCTTCATCATACCCGACGTATCCCGGAGGCGCACCAATAAGTCTTGACACAGCATGGCGTTCCTGGTACTCGCTCATATCTATCCGTACCATCGAGTTCTCGTCATTAAACAAGTACTCGGCCAAGGCTTTAGCTAATTCAGTTTTACCTACACCGGTAGTACCAAGAAAAATGAACGAACCAATTGGTTTACGTTTATCCTGCAACCCGGCACGGCTACGGCGGATAGCATCACTAATTGCCTCAATAGCCTCTTCCTGGCCTGCTACACGTTTGCGTAATTCATCTTCCAGGTTAAGCAGTTTCTCGCGCTCGCTCTGCACCATTTTACTAACCGGGATACCTGTCCAGCGTGATACCACACCGGCAATATCATCGGCAGTAACCTCTTCTTTGAGCATGCGGCTGTCGTCCTGGTTTTCCTGTAAAGCGGCTTTTAGGGCTTCAACTTCTTTTTGCGTTTGCACGATGGTGCCGTAACGCAATTCGGCTACTTTGCCGTAATCGCCCGCACGCTCAGCTTGTTCAGCCTCAAGTTTATAGGTTTCAATCTGTTCAACCTTTTGGTTAATACCGTCAACCAGATCTTTTTCGCCCTGCCATTTGGCACGTAACGAATCACGTTGTGACGACAGGTTAGCTATCTCTTCGCTTAGTTCTGCAACTTTATGGTCGTCTTTCTCGCGTTTGATCGCTTCACGCTCAATTTCAAGCTGCATAATGCGGCGTTCCAATTCATCAACAGCCTCGGGTACCGAGTCCATTTCTAAACGCAGTTTAGAAGCGGCCTCGTCCATCAGGTCGATGGCTTTATCCGGCAGGAAACGATCTGAGATATAGCGCTGCGACATTTCAACGGCGGCGATGATAGCCTCGTCTTTGATGCGCACCTTGTGGTGAGCTTCGTAACGTTCTTTCAATCCACGCAAAATCGATATTGCATCAGCAGAATCCGGCTCATCCACCATTACCTTTTGGAAACGGCGTTCAAGCGCTTTATCTTTTTCAATGTATTTCTGATACTCATTCAAGGTAGTTGCACCTATCGAGCGCAATTCGCCACGGGCAAGGGCCGGTTTCAGGATGTTTGCGGCATCCATAGCACCTTCGCCACCGCCGGCACCAACAAGGGTGTGGATCTCATCAATGAACAAAATGATGTCGCCATCGCTTTGTACCACTTCTTTGATAACGGCTTTCAAACGTTCTTCAAATTCGCCTTTGTATTTGGCACCTGCTACCAGTGCACCCATATCTAAAGAATAAACGGTTTTACTCTTCAGACTCTCGGGTACATCGCCTTTGATAATACGAAAGGCAATGCCTTCGGCTATGGCGGTTTTACCCACGCCCGGCTCACCAACCAGGATAGGGTTGTTTTTGGTACGGCGAGATAGGATCTGGATAACGCGACGGATCTCTTCATCACGACCGATAACCGGGTCAAGCTTGCCGCTTTCGGCATACTCGTTAAGGTTACGGGCATATTTGTTTAAAGCATTATAAGTAGCCTCGGCGTTTTGGTCGGTAACCTTGTTATCTCCGCGCAAGCTTATGATCGCTTTTTTGAGGTCTTTCTCGTTCACTCCGGCATCTTTTAATGCTCCGGCAGCTTTATCGCTACCGGCTAAAATACCAAGTAAAATATGTTCTACCGATACAAATTCATCCTTAAATTCTTTAAGATAAGATTGTGCTTTTTGTAACGCGGTATTTGTGTTTGACGACAAATAAATATTGCTCCCGCTCACTTTGGGGAACGATGATATTTGCTCATCCAGGGTATCGTTTAGCCGGTTAAGGTTAACGTTTAGCTTTTTTAAAAGGTAGGTTATAACGTTTTCATCAACCAGTAACAAACCCTTCCACGTAGGCCACGTCCGCCGGGTCGATACCGGCGTCGCGGATCGCGTTGCCCATGGCCAGAGCGGCCCCGGCG
>JAESTD010000145.1 GCA_016763755.1 Mucilaginibacter sp. | reverse complement strand
TGTTACGCAAGTTGTGGAATTGTCTTTGGCATCACGCTTATATCGTGGTACGCCGGTAGCACTTACATCCAATACCAAACAGGCTACGCAAGCCAAACAGTTCATTCAGTTCTTGCAAAGTGTCGATGGCCATGTGATATTTAAGAAATGGGGCTGGGAATAAAGCTCATATTTAAAACCCTAACATGAACTGAACGACAGAATCAGCCTGTTTTTGCCTTATATGCTTGAGCTGTTTTTCATAACCTTAGGCTATCAACCACCTGTTTTGACGATGAAAATGACTTGGTGTTATGATTGATCTTTGAGTTATAAGCAAAGAGATCATGAAAACTATTCAACGTTATGTACATTATCAATTTGATGACCAAGCAATAATAATTGGCAACAAGGTTATAAATATAGCTGTATCAGTCATCGCCTTGGCAGCAGCTACTTTCCCATTTTTGTTGTTATTTTTCCGACTTAGCTAATAACATTTATCAGTATGTTCGATTTTCGATTACAGGTTTTTCATACAGTGGCCAAGAGGCTGAACTTTACTAAAGCTTCTGCTGAGTTGTATATCAGCCAGCCTGCGGTAACCAAGCATATCAAAGAACTGGAGGAACAGTTCAAAACGACGCTGATAGAACGTAGCGGGAATAAAAAAATATCGCTCACACCTGCTGGCGAAATGTTGCTGGCTTATGCGGATAGACTGGCCGCTGTTTACAACGAGCTGGACTTTGATATGAACCTGCTGATCAAAAAACATTCGGGTACGTTGCGTATCGGTGGCAGTAATACGGTTGCGCAATACGTGATCCCCCCGGTATTAGCCCGGTTCCACGAAAAGTTTAGAGACGTACAAGTGAACCTGGTGCCCGGTAATACTGAGCAGGTGGAACTGGCATTGTTAAACAAAGAGATCGATCTGGGTATAGTAGAGGGCATCCTGCGTAATCCGCAACTCAGCTATCAGGAATTTTTGAGTGATGAACTGGTGCTGATCTGTAGCGCCTCAAATACTTTTAAAAAGGACAGCATTAAACCGGAAGAATTAAAAGATTTACCCTTATTACTACGTGAACCAGGTTCAGGGACTTTGGACGTCATTGCTCACGCTTTAAAGCCTTTCAATATTAAGTTATCAGATCTGAATATCGAGATGCAGTTAGGCGGCACGGAAAGTATAAAGTCTTATTTGCTACACAGCAAATGTTTTGCATTTGTATCTGTGCAGTCGATATTAAAAGAACTAAAATACAACGAATGCAGGATCATTGATATCAAAGATCTGACTATAGAGCGTCCATTTTATTTTATCCTGCCACACGGTCAACCTTCATCGTTAGTAGAAATATTTATGCGATTCGCTAAAAGCTATAAGAGCCTATAAGCCTCTGATATGACTGAAAAGAGAAATAAAGTCATCATCATGTTTATTGCTGAAGCGCCTGGTTCTATCGATAAACATTTTTATTTAAAGAACACCAATTTATTCCGGGCAATGCGCACGGCCTTTGAACAGGCTTTTGGTAAATTTAGTTCTGCTGACGACTTTCTTGACTTTTTTAACAAGTCCGGATGCGTCTTGGATCACCTTTATCCTTTGGGTAAAGAAATATTGACTAAACCAACGGGTTATGCTGCCCGGCAGTTGGCAGATCGCATGCGTTCGCTTCAACCTGATCATGTTATTATTCTAATGAAGCGTATTGCTCCCGTTATCTGCAAAGCTGCCGTCGATGCTGATTTTCCCTCGTCTAAAATTCTAATTACAGCATATCCAGCAGGAAGTGAAAGGAACAGGCAGCTTTTTATAAGAGATGTATCAAATTGGTCAAAAAAAATGTTCGATAATATTTAGTTATCGTGATGTCTGTTTACCATAATAGATCTCTTTACGGCAATAGGATCTGATAGCTTGGTTGGGCTGGAAACTTTCCCATCATTTGAGGGTTTATTTATCATATTCAAATGCTATGAAAATATCTAAATATATCCACTCTTGCCTACTACTGGAAAAAGACGGTTTTCAGTTATTATTCGATCCCGGTAAGTTTACATTTGCCGAGGACTTAGTAAAAGTGGAGCAATTTATTAAAGTCAATGCTGTCATCATTACCCATAGTCATCCCGACCACCTGGACGTGGAACAACTGAAAGCCATCGTTAAATTAAGCGGCGCTAAGATTTATACCAACAAAGAAGTCGCTAAAGAATTAAAAGAGTCCGGGCTATCTTATAACTTGGTTGAGGCCGGGTTGTTCGATATCGGTCCTTTTGCTTTGCAGGCGATCAATGTAAAACATGAAAATATTCTTGATAGTCCATTGCCTGATATGCAGGCCTACTTGATCGATGGCAGGGTCTTAAATCCTGCGGATTCTTTTGGCACTTATGATGATGAATTTCAACAGCCTGAATTATTAATACTGCCTGTTATGGCTCCGTTTACGACAGAGATAGCGGTAGCGAAGTTTGCTGATCATATTAAACCCAAGGCCGTACTACCGGTGCACGATGGCTACGCCAAGGAATTCTTTTTAAAACAACGCTACGAGACCTATAGTAAGCACTTTGAAAAACGAGGGATCGTATTTCATCAGGCCATGCAACCGGGTTTTAGTATTAGCATTTGAAGAAGCAGTATTAGGTAATAGATCTTCAGACTGCTAAATTTACTCAATGATACAGTTTGGCCCTGCGTTGCAATTAGAATTAGAGGCAAATAGCCAGCGTAAGCAGTTGCCTGCCGGTACGGTGCTGATGTCGTCAAACAGTTATGTGCGTTCGTTGCCGGTGCTTTTATCCGGCAGTATGCGGGTGATGCGGCAGGATGAGGATGGCCGCGAAATATTACTTTATTACATTAAGCCCGGCGAAAGCTGCATCATGTCATTCCTGGCCGGGATACATGAAGATACCTCGAAAGTACACCTGGAGGTGGAAGAGGATGCCGATGTACTGATGTTGCCCATTACCAAAGCCAGCGAATGGATAAAGAGCTATCCCGAATGGGCCGATTTTATCTTTAAGCTTTACCACCAGCGTTTTGAGGAATTACTCACGGTAATTAACGAAGTGGCCTTTCAAAAACTGGACGACCGCATTGTTGAACTGCTGAAGAAGAAGGCTGCGGTATTTAATTCCCATGAGTTTCAGCTCACGCACCAGCAACTGGCAGAAGAGTTAGGCACTACGCGCGAAGTGATCTCACGCCTGCTTAAACAGATGGAAAAGAAGGAAATGATCATTCTTTCCCGCAATAAGATCACTTTAAATTTCCCTGTGTAACATAAGTCACTAATTACCGGGCTTAAAGCGGATAGCTTTGTTCCATCAATCATCAGATTTTGGAAATAGCAGGTTACGCA
>JAESTD010000144.1 GCA_016763755.1 Mucilaginibacter sp. | reverse complement strand
GCTGTAGAAACTTTCAGACTTATTGAAGAGAAGGGAAAAGTTAAGATCGTTGCTTACAACATTAACTCCGACGAGTTTTTTAAATAAAAAGAGACGCGGTACCTCGCGTCTCTACAATATGCTTTAGGTTAATTATTTTAATAGACGAGCGGAATGATGTATTCTGATAATTTGCACTTTCTGCATGTCGACTATACGATAAATAATTCTGTAGCTACCTTCAATCAATTCTCGTAAGGAAGGATTATCAAACTCCGGCACTATTCTTCCTGACTCAGGATGCGTCCCGAGTATATCTACTCTTGCTATTAACTTATCTATAAATCTTCCCGCGTATGTAATTGAGTCTTCAGCAATGTAATCGTAAATACCCTGCAAATCACTTATAGCTACGGGTGTCCAATTTATTTCGACCACGTTTTAACTAATTGCTTTACATCGCTATGAGACATAACATTTCCTTCGTCTGCTTGCTGTAATCCTTTTTCCACTTTCTCAATGAATATTAACTTTTCTACAAGCGTATCCAAATCAAAATTGGTTGGCATGTCATTCACGGTCGCAATTACCTTGTCTTTATTCATACTCTAATTTACAAATAATTCATTACAAAAAGCGACGCGAAGTATCGCGTCGCTACAATATGCTTTAGGTTAACTATACGCTACTGCCAACTCCACATCGTCAGATTTTTCAGCAACCAACGGGTTAACGCTTTCGTCGTCTTTCTCAACACGCAGATTATTTACAATATGTTGCTGGCGGGTTGGGGTGTTTTTGCCCATGAAGTATTCAAGCAATGCTTTGATGTCGGCATTTTTAAGGATCACCGGGTCAAGGCGCATGTCTTTACCGATGAAAAGGCCAAATTCCTCGGGCGAGATCTCGCCCAAACCTTTAAACCGGGTTATCTCAGGCTTGTTGCCCAATTTCGCAATGGCGTTGCGGCGCTCTTCGTCGCTGTAGCAATAAATGGTTTCTTTCTTGTTACGCACGCGGAACAATGGCGTTTGCAGGATAGATACGTGACCGGCCTTTACCAGGTCAGGGAAAAACTGCAGGAAGAAGGTCATCAACAGCAAACGGATGTGCATACCATCCACGTCGGCATCGGTAGCTATTACTATGTTGTTGTAACGCAAGGCATCAATGCCGTCCTCAATATTAAGGGCGTGTTGTAGCAGGTTAAACTCCTCGTTTTCGTAAACCACTTTTTTGGTCAGGCCGAAACAGTTAAGCGGTTTACCTTTTAAGCTGAATACCGCCTGGGTCATCACGTCGCGCGATTTGGTGATAGATCCACTGGCGGAGTCGCCCTCAGTTATAAATAAGGTTGTTTCCTGTTTGCGCTCGTGATTATCGTCGAAATGCAGCTTACAGTCGCGCAGCTTACGGTTATGTAATGATGCCTTTTTGGCGCGGTCGTTAGCCAGTTTTTTAATACCGGCAATATCCTTACGCTCGCGTTCTGATTGCAGTATCCGTTTCAGCAAAGCATCGGCAACAGCAGGGTTTTTGTGCAGGTAGTTATCCAATTCCTTTTTCAGGAAATCGTTAATAAAACCACGCACCGAAGGCCCATCCGGACCAACATTCTGCGAACCCAGTTTGGTTTTGGTTTGCGATTCAAAAACCGGCTCCTGTACCTTTATAGCAATAGCTGCCACGATAGATGCACGGATATCGGCAGCATCATATTCTTTCTTGTAAAACTCACGGATAGTTTTCACCACCGCCTCGCGGAAGGCGGCCTGATGAGTACCACCCTGGGTAGTGTGCTGCCCATTCACAAACGAATAATATTCCTCGCCGTATGATTGGCCGTGCGCCATAGCTATTTCAATATCTTCGCCTTTTAGATGGATGATAGGGTAGCGCAGGTTTTCGGTATCGGCGTTACGGTTTAAAAGATCGTAAAGGCCTCGCTCTGAGAAATATTTTTGGTTATTGAAATTTACGGTAAGGCCCGAGTTAAGGAAAACATAGTTCCATATCATGTTCTCCACAAACTCCGGTATAAAACGGTAATTGCGGAAAATGCTGTTATCTGGGATGAAGTTGATGGCAGTACCGTTACGTTGGGTAGTTTCCTTTTCGGGCTCATCACGCACCAGTTCGCCTTTTTCAAACTCGGCTATTTTGGTACGGCCCTCCCGATAGCTTTGTACGGTAAATGCAGTAGAAAGTGCGTTAACCGCCTTGGTACCCACACCATTTAAACCTACCGATTTTTGGAACGCTTTACTATCGTATTTACCACCAGTATTTATTTTAGACACACAATCGATAACTTTCCCAAGAGGGATACCACGGCCATAATCACGTACCGAAACCTTGTGGTCGCTCATATTGATCTCGATAGTTTTGCCTGATCCCATCACAAACTCATCTATCGAGTTGTCTACAATTTCTTTCAACAATACGTAAACGCCATCATCGTAAGCGGAGCCATCGCCAAGCTTACCAATATACATACCCGGCCTTAAACGGATGTGTTCTTTCCAATCGAGCGAGCGGATACTATCGTCGTTATAATTTACATTCTCTGCCATAGTCAAAATCAGAGGCGCATAATGGCCTTTTGCAAAAATAAAATACAGATACTTAAATCACATTTAAATATCCTAACATATCAACATTAATAAATTTAGGGCTTAAACTTCATGCAGTTGCTGGCGCGATCGATGTTCTTAAAAAACTCGGGGCCCTTTTGGTTAGAAAAGCAAACTGCCATTATAGTGCCTGTGCGGTCTTTTTGCAGGGTTATCAGCAATGCATAACGATAATGTTTGGTTAGCCGCACATCGGGCAGGTTCATCATGTAAGACTTGCCTGCGTCGGCATTATAACGCTCAGCAATGTTTGGTGGTATAAAACGCATTAGCGGCTCGTTATCGCCTGCAAAGGCTTTGGCCTGTGCCTTACCTGTATTAATATAAAGCGAATCGGGATTGTCCTCTTCTGCAGATCTGTCGTTGAGATTTTTTTCGTAAGCTGCCCAATTTTCCTTTATTGATCGTACCTGGAACCATATTTCGAAATCCTTACCCGGCATTTCCATGGCATAATCAAAAGATACATCCTCATTATTGGGGGCTTTTATTTCCCTGAATCCTTGCGGAAAGGTAAAGGTTGCGTTGGCTTCGGTAACCAATTGCTGAAACGCCTTTAATTGTGCACTTACCTGCTGGCGCTGTGGCGGAAGCGCGTATTTAGCTTTAGGAACTTTTGCTGAAGCAACATACGTTTTATGAACCTGTGATAGAACACAAGGTATAAACGTAAACATCAATATCCCCGTAAGTAATATTTGTTTAAATTGCTTCACAATAGTTTAATAAGGCACGGTAGAATTTGCAAACTAAGTAAACGCTTTTTGATGGCAATTACAATAAATATTAAAATATAAATTAAAATATAAACATACAGGCAATAATGAGCATCCAACCACGCCTTAACCGTTTTGATCTGAGCATGATTGTAATAAGCCTGGTGATAGGTATGGGTATTTTTGGCAGCCCCAGCGATGTAGCTGTAAAGGCTGGTAATCCCTGGATCTTTTTTGGTGCCTGGATCTTTGGCGGATTGGTTACTTTATGCGGCGCACTCACCTTTGCCGAAATTGGCGCCCGTTACCCTACTACGGGTGGTTTTTATAAGGTATTTTCATATTGTTACCACCCGGCTTTCGCTTTCATGATCAACTGGGTGTTGGTTATCAGCAACGCATCATCAGTGGCGGCAGTAGCCTTGCTGGGTGCAGAATATATCAATCCTATCCTGCTGCCTGCCAGCTTACAAAACCAGGTTGGCACCAAGCTAACTACAATCCTAACGGTGCTGATATTGTACGTGATCAATTTCATGGGGATAAAAATGAGCGCCCGCGCTCAAAATGTGCTTACCATTTTTAAGGTAGGGGCCGTACTGGTGTTATGTACCGCCATATTTAAAAGCGATGCTAACGCTCCCCAAATTGCTGCAGTTCCGGCGCAGGATGGCAACATGATAACCGCCTTCGGGCTTAGTTTGGTAGCGGTATTTTTCACTTACGGTGGCTACCAGCAAACCATTAATTTTGGGGGTGATATCATCAATGCAAAAACCAATATCCCTAAAGCTATCGTTTTTGGAATAAGCACCGTTATAGCACTTTATCTGGCAATCAATTATGCCTATTATGCCGTATTAGGTATAGGCGGATTGCAGCAAACGCATACCTTGGCCGCAAAGCTGGCAGGTGTCATTTTCGGGCCAACGGGTTATAAAGTAACTTCGGTTTTGATGTTTGTATCCGTTTTGGGATATGTGAACGTGAATATCCTCGCCAACCCGCGCGTATATTACGCCATGGCCGAAGATGGAATCCTTCCGCAGATATTTAAACGGGTTAACCCTAAGACACAGGTACAGGAATTTGGCATGACGGTGTTTGTAGCTGCAGCTTTGATCATCCTTTTCTTTGTTGATTCCTTTAGCCAGATGCTCAAGTATGTTATGTTTTTTGATACCATTGGCTTGTCGCTTTGCGCCCTCACTATTTTCATTCTGCGCAAACGGACAAAAGATCTGGACACCAGCGGCATTTACATTATCAAATGGTTCCCGCTCATCCCGGTGATATTTATACTGGCCTACTGGTTTGTTACCATCAACATCTTTATCACATTTAAAGAAGACCCTTTTGCGGCTTTCTGGTGCCTGGCTGCGTATGTCCTTGGGTTGGCTATTTATTACCTGGGCACACGCAATTCCAAACCTTTACAAACCAAGTAAACAATGGATATCTCCTATATATTAAATGAACTTGGCGAAAATCGCGAACAATATTTCAACGCCGTATCGCCGCCGATTATACAGAGCAGTAACTTCACGTTTAAAACCGTTGCAGATTTCCGCGAGGCTTTGACGGATGAGTTTGAAGCCACCCTTTACTCGCGCGGGCAAAACCCTACGCTTAATATCCTTCGCCAAAAGCTTGCTGCGCTGGATGGTGCCGAAGATGCATTGGTTTTCAGTAGTGGTATTGCGGCCGTTGCCGTGCCTATCCTTGCCCTACTTAAGCAAGGCGATCACATTGTATCTGTTGAAAATCCGTATAGCTGGACGATCAAACTGTTCAACAACCTGTTACCGAAATACGGCATCACTACCACTTTTGTTGATGGCACCGCAACAGAAAATATAGAAAAAGCCATCCGGCCCAATACCAAACTCATCTACCTCGAAAGCCCGAATACTTTCAGTTACGACTTGCAGGATATGGCTGCCATAGCTATAATCGCCAAGCAACATGGTATCATCACTATGGGTGACAACAGCTATTGCACACCACTTTACCAGCAACCCATTAAATTAGGGATAGACCTGGTAGCGCAATCCGCAACAAAATACATCGGTGGTCACTCTGATGTGGTTGCTGGCGTTTTAACAGGCAGTAATGCGCTCATTAAACAGATCTTTGATCATGAGTTTTTGAATATCGGCGCAGCCTTATCGCCTCACTCGGCCTGGTTGCTTATCCGGGGCCTGCGAACTTTGCCGCTACGTTTGGAGCGCAGTTTTGAAAGCACTAAAAAGATCATCACCTGGCTGAAACAACAACCGCAAATCGATAATATACTCTGGCCATTTGATGAAGACTTTAAACAGCGCGGACTTGCACAAAAACAAATGCAGGGCTGCGGTGGCCTTTTCAGTTTTACTTTGAAAGATTCATCCCTCGAAAAAATTGAAAGCTTTTGCAATAAACTGCAACATATCTTGATGGCCGTATCATGGGGAGGGCATGAGAGTTTGATAATACCGTCGATAGCCGGGATAAAGCAAAATGAATATAATGCTGATAATTCTCGGCACCAATTGATACGCATGTACGTAGGTTTAGAAGAAGTTGATTATTTAATAAACGACCTTAAACAAGCGTTAGAG